>NZ_JBEYVO010000024.1:0-68780 GCF_040644055.1 Streptomyces sp. NPDC047043 | reverse complement strand
CCCCTTCGCGCCGCCCGGAGCCGCGGGGCCGACCGGCGCTCCCGCCAATCCCTTCGCCCCGCCGGGTGCCGGGACGCCGATGGGCAACGCGGCCAACCCCTTCGCACCCCCGAGCACTCCGGCCGCCCCGCACGCCCACGGCGAGCCCGTCCCCCCGCCGCCCATCGGCCCCGAGGGCCCCGGGCAGGTGCCGTACGGCTATCCCAGCGGTTACGGCTACCCGGTCGGCACCGGTTACCCGCCTGGTCCCGGTTACCCCGGAGCCGGACCGCTGCCACAAGGTGCCCCCGGGTACTACGGCTGGCCCGGGATGACGCCCGCGCCCAGCAACGGCACGGGTACGGCCGCGCTCGTGCTCGGCATCATCTCGGACGTCGTCTTCTGCCTGTGGCCGATCTCCATCCTGCTGGGTGTACTGGCCCTGATCTTCGGCTTCGTCAGCCGCGCCAAGGTCACCCGGGGCGAGGCGACGAACGCGGGCCAGGCCCTCGCCGGCATCATCTGCGGCGCAGTCGGCATCGTCCTCGGCCTGGGCTTCGTCGCCTTCCTGATCGCCAACCCCTGACCGGCCGCCGCCCCGACAGGGCCTCGGGCCTCGCTCAGGCCCCCTGCTCAACGGTCAACCGCCCCCGGGCCTCCATCAACGCGAACCCCAGCAGATTCGGCCCCCGCCACCGCTCCGGATCCATCGCCGCCTCGTCGTCCGCCGCCAGACCGATGCCCCACACCCGGTCCACGGGACTCGCCTCCACCAGCACCCGCCCGCCCGTGCCCAGCAGGAAGTCCCGTAGATCCGCGTGCGCGGTGAACTTGTGGACGCTGCCCTCGACCACGATGCCGAAGCGCTCGCGCTGCCATGTCTCCTCGTCGAAGCCGCGCACGAGCCGGCCCGCCTTCTTGGCGAGGGACGGATGGTCCGCGGCCAGGACGCGCCGCTCAGCCTCCGCGTCGTCGAACAGCCGCGCCTTGCCCGCCATCATCCAGTGCTCGGCGGTCGCATAGGTCACCCCGTCCACAGTGAACGGAGACGGCCACCACTGGCTCAGACAGCTCGCGCTCACCTGGCCGTCCGGCCGCGCGCGGTGCCCCCAGAAATGCAGGTACTTGACCTTCGCCCCCGCCCGCACCGCCTTGACCAGCGCATCCCGCGAGTCGATGGCCCCCTCGGCCTTCCCCGTGATCTTTTCCATGCACGCGAGTCTGGCAGGCACCACTGACAGTCCGTCCCCCGTTTTCCTGGCTCACTCGACACCTGGTCGACAGATTCCGTTGCGTAACCGAAAGGCAACAACGGAATCACTTGTAGGAGTCCCTTGGCTCTGTCAGGATCGGCAGTCAAATCGAGCTGGAGCTACGCCCACCCGCCCATTTGAGTCGCGGGGCGAAGGCGGAGGAGAGCGACATGCACAACCCGGGCAACGCCACCCCGGAACGATTCCCGGCACAGGACCGCTTCGCGGACGGCGCGCAGTTCATCGCGGGCCGCCTGACGAAGGGCACCTCCGGTCGTACGCACGCGGTCGTCGATCCGGCGACCGGCGAGGAGGTGTACACGTACGAACTGGCCGGCCGCGACGACGTGGACGCGGCCGTCGCCGCCGCGCGTGAGGCCTTCCCGGGCTGGGCGGGCGCCACCCCGGGCGAGCGCTCCGACGCCCTGCACCGGTTCGCGGCCGTGCTCGCGGACCGTGCCGAGGACTTCGCCCGCGCCGAATCGCTGCAGTGCGGCAAGCCGTTGAAGCTGACGCGCGAGTTCGACGTGCCGGGGACCATCGACAACACCGCCTTCTTCGCGGGCGCCGCCCGGCATCTGCAGGGACAGTCCGCGGGCGAGTACTCCGGTGACCACACCTCTTATGTGCGTCGTGAACCCATCGGTGTCGTGGGCTCCATCGCGCCCTGGAACTACCCCCTCCAGATGGCCGCCTGGAAGATCCTCCCGGCGATCGCCGCGGGCAACACCATCGTGCTGAAGCCCGCCGAGCTCACTCCGCTCACCTCGCTGCTGTTCGCGCAGGCCGCCACCGACGCCGGGATCCCGGACGGTGTCATCAACATCGTCACCGGGACCGGGAAGGAGGCCGGTGAGCATCTCGTCGGCCATCCCGACGTCGCCATGACCTCCTTCACCGGGTCCACCGCGGTCGGCAGGCGCGTCGCCGAGATCGCCACCGCCACCGTCAAGCGGATCCATCTGGAACTCGGCGGCAAGGCCCCCTTCGTCGTCTTCGACGACGCCGATCTCGAGGCCGCCGTGCACGGCGCGGTCGCGGGCGCACTCATCAACACCGGCCAGGACTGCACGGCCGCCACGCGCGCGTACGTGCAAAGGCCTCTCTACGAGGCGTTCGTCGAGCAGACCGCCGCCCTCATGGAGACCGTCCGGCTCGGCGACCCCTTCGCCCCCGGCACCGACCTCGGCCCGCTCATCTCGCACGTCCAGCGCGACCGCGTCGCCGGTTTCGTCGACCGGGCGCGCTCCTACGCGCGCGTGGTGACCGGCGGCGAGGCTCCGCAGGGCGAGCTCGCGAACGGCGCGTACTACCGCCCCACCCTGGTCGCGGACGCCGCACAGGACAGCGAGATCGTGCAGTCCGAGATCTTCGGGCCGGTCCTGGTGGTACTCCCGTTCGAGACCGACGAGGATGGGATCGGGCTCGCCAACGACACCCCGTACGGCCTCGCCGCCTCCGCCTGGAGCCGTGACGTCTACCGGGCGAACCGCGCCACCCGCGAGATCAAGGCGGGTTGCGTGTGGGTCAACGACCACATCCCGATCATCAGCGAGATGCCCCACGGCGGCTACAAGGCGTCCGGCTTCGGCAAGGACATGTCCGCGTACTCGTTCGAGGAGTACACCCAGATCAAACACGTCATGTTCGACAACACGGCGGTGCCGCGCAAGGACTGGCACCGCACGATCTTCGGGGACCGCTAGCGACAACAGGCCGCCCGACCCGCGGCCGCACACTCCCGAAAGGGCATCAAACGCATGGAGCAGTACGAGCCCGACCGCCTGTCACCGGCCCAGGTGGCCGCCATGCGGCGCAGCTTCCGCAACGGCAGGGCTTCCCTAACCCGCCGTTCGATGCTGCGCGCCTCTGCGGGCGGCGCGCTCGCGGTCGGCGGCCTCGCGGCGCTGAGCGGCTGCGGGATCCCCGCCGCCGGCAACACCAAGGGCGGAGTCTCCGCAGAGGACCACTCGGCCAAGGAGAAGACCGTCAACTTCTCCAACTGGACCGAGTACATGGACGTGGACGACAGCGAGAAGCACCATCCCACGCTCGACCAGTTCACCAAACGCACCGGCATCAAGGTCAAGTACACCGAGGACATCAACGACAACGTCGAGTTCTTCGGCAAGATCAAGCCGCAGCTCGCGGCAGGCCAGGACACCGGGCGCGACATCATCGTGCTCACCGACTGGCTCGCGGCCCGGCTGATCCGCCTCGGCTGGGTGCAGAAACTGGACGCGTCCAACCTGCCGCACGCCTACGCCAACCTCTCCTCGCAGTTCCGCGACCCCGACTGGGACCCGGGCCGCGCCTACTCGTACGTCTGGCAGGGCATCTCGACCGTCATCGCCTACAACAAGAAGGCGCTCGACGGCATCGAGGTGAAGTCGCTCTCCGACCTGCTCGACAACCCCAAGCTCAAGGGACGCGTCGGCTTCCTGTCGGAGATGCGCGACAGCGTGGGCATGACGCTGCTCGACATGGGCAAGGACCCGGCGACCTTCACCGCCGACGACTTCGACGCGGCGATCGCCCGGATGCAGAAGGCGGTCGACAAGGGCCAGATCCGCCGCTTCACCGGCAACGACTACACCTCGGACCTGACCAGCGGCGACTTCGCCGCCTGCATCGCCTGGGCCGGTGACGTCGTACAGCTCAAGGCGGACAGCCCGGACATCGACTTCCTGATCCCGGACAGCGGGTACATGACGTCGACCGACAACATGCTGATCCCCAACAAGGCGCGCCACAAGACGAACGCCGAGCGGCTCATCGACTACTACTACGAGCCGAAACCGGCCGCCGAGCTCGCCGCGTACATCAACTACGTGTGTCCCGTCGACGGTGTGAAGCCCGAGCTGGAGAAGATCGACAAGGATGCGGCGGACAACCCGCTGATCATCCCCGACAAGGCGATGGCCGCGAAGTCCCACCCCTTCCGTTCGCTGAGTTCGAAGGAAGAGACCGAGTTTGAACAGAAGTTCGCGAAGCTGACTGGGGCGTGATCACCGTGACGAACAAGACAGACACCACCGGCGACGTCCGCCTCTCGGGCATCAGCAAGACCTACGGCTCCTTCACCGCCGTGCACCCGCTCGACCTGACCGTCCCGCAGGGCTCCTTCTTCGCTCTGCTCGGCGCCTCCGGCTGCGGCAAGACCACCACCCTGCGCATGATCGCCGGTCTGGAGGAGCCCACCAGCGGCACCGTCCACCTCGGCGACCAGGAGGTCACCCACCTGCCGCCGTACAAGCGGCCGGTGAACACGGTCTTCCAGTCCTACGCCCTCTTCCCGCACCTCGACATCTTCGAGAACGTCGCCTTCGGTCTGCGCCGCCGTGGCATCAGGTCGGTGAAGAAGCAGGTCGAGGACATGCTGGAGCTCGTCCAGCTCGGCGAGCAGGCGCGCAAGAAGCCGCACCAGCTCTCCGGCGGCCAGCAGCAGCGCGTCGCGGTCGCCCGCGCACTGATCAACACCCCGAAGGTGCTCCTCCTCGACGAGCCCCTCGGCGCCCTGGACCTCAAGCTGCGCCGCCAGATGCAGCTGGAGCTCAAGCGCATCCAGACCGAGGTCGGCATCACCTTCATCCACGTCACGCACGACCAGGAGGAGGCCATGACCATGGCCGACACGGTCGCCGTGATGAACGCGGGCCGCGTCGAGCAACTCGGCTCGCCCACCGACCTGTACGAGAACCCCAACACCACCTTCGTCGCCAACTTCCTCGGCACCTCCAACCTCATCGAGGCCGAGGTCGACTCCAAGAGCGGCGACGACATCGTCCTCGGTGCGGGCGGCGGCAAGCTGGTCCTGCCCGAGGCGCGCTGTTCGGCGCCGACGACGACCGGCGGCAAGGTGCTGGTCGGTGTGCGCCCCGAGAAGATCTCCCTCACCCACGCCGACGACGCGGGCGAGATCCCCGAGGGCCGCAACCGCATCACCGGCAAGATCGCCGACTCCAGCTTCATCGGCGTCTCCACGCAGTACGTCATCGACAGCCCGGTCTGCCCGGAGTTCGAGGTCTACGCCCAGAACATCGACCGCGACGCCCGGCTGGTGCCCGGCGCCGACGTCGTCCTGCACTGGAACCCGGCGCACACCTTCGGCCTGGACGCGGCCCAGGACATCGACGCCGGCATCGAGGAAGAGGCGGCGGCCTGATGGCGACGCTGACCGAGGCGCCCCCGCCTCTCTCCCCGACGGCCCCGCAGAAGAAGCCCCCGCGCAAGCGCGGCCGCCTGGTGCCGTACTGGCTGCTGCTGCCCGGCATCCTCTGGCTGCTGATCTTCTTCGCGCTGCCGATGATCTACCAGGCCTCCACGTCCGTGCAGACGGGCTCGCTGGAGGAGGGCTACAAGGTCACCTGGCACTTCGCCACCTACTGGGACGCGATGTCCGAGTACTGGCCGCAGTTCCTGCGCTCGATCCTGTACGCCGGTGCCGCGACGATCCTGTGTCTGGTCCTCGGCTACCCGCTCGCGTACCTGATCGCCTTCCGCGCGGGCCGCTGGCGGAACCTGATCATGATCCTGGTGATCGCACCGTTCTTCACCAGCTTCCTGATCCGTACGCTCGCCTGGAAGACGATCCTCGCGGACGGCGGCCCGGTCGTCGGCGCCCTCAACACCCTGCACGTCCTGGACGTCACCAACTGGCTCGGCTGGACCTCCGGCGACCGCGTCCTGGCCACACCGCTCGCCGTGGTCTGCGGACTGACGTACAACTTCCTGCCGTTCATGATCCTGCCGCTGTACACCTCGCTCGAGCGCATCGACGGGCGGCTGCACGAGGCGGCCGGGGACCTGTACGCCAAGCCCTGGACCACCTTCCGCAAGGTCACCTTCCCGCTGTCGATGCCGGGCGTGGTCTCCGGCACGCTGCTGACCTTCATCCCGGCGGCCGGCGACTACGTCAACGCGGAACTCCTCGGTTCGACCGACACCCGCATGATCGGAAACGTCATCCAGACCCAGTTCCTGCGGATTCTGGACTATCCGACGGCCGCGGCCCTCTCCTTCATCCTCATGGCCGCGATTCTGCTCATGGTCACCATCTACATTCGCAAGTCCGGGACGGAGGATCTGGTCTAAATGCCCTTCGTCAACTGGCTCAAGCGCCATCTCGTCGTCATCGCGGGACTGCTGACCCTCGGCTATCTCCTGCTGCCGAACATCGTCGTCACGGTGTTCTCCTTCAACAAACCGAAGGGCCGTTTCAACTACGCGTGGCAGCAGTTCTCGCTGGATGCCTGGAAAGAGCCGTGCGGTGTCGCCGACATGTGCGGCTCGCTGTCGATCAGCCTCCAGATCGCCTTCTGGGCGACCGTCGGCGCCACGGCCCTCGGCACGATGATCGCCTTCGCCCTGGTCCGCTACCGGTTCCGCGCCCGGGGCACCGTGAACTCGCTGATCTTCCTGCCGATGGCGATGCCCGAGGTCGTCATGGCGGCCTCGCTGCTGACCCTGTTCCTCAACATGGGCGCCCAGCTGGGCTTCTGGACGATCCTGATCGCCCACATCATGTTCTGCCTCAGTTTCGTCGTCGTCGCCGTCAAGGCGCGCGTGATGTCGATGGACCCGCGGCTGGAACAGGCGGCCCAGGACCTCTACGCCGGCCCGGCGCAGACCTTCCTGCGCGTCACCCTGCCCATCGCGGCCCCCGGAATCGCCGCGGGTGCGCTGCTGTCCTTCGCGCTCTCCTTCGACGACTTCATCATCACCAATTTCAACGCGGGCTCGACCGTCACCTTCCCCATGTTCGTCTGGGGCTCGGCACAGCGCGGAACGCCCGTTCAGATCAATGTCATCGGTACGGCCATGTTCCTGGTCGCCGTGCTGCTCGTCCTGTCCTCGATGCTCATCAGCAATCGCCGGAACAAGCAGAAGGCATAACCGCACATCCCCTGTAGGGAGTTGAAATCATGGCCCCAAGCGCCATGAACCGCTGGACAAAGTCTCTTTCCGACGCACAGCCGGTCCCGTACTGGCTGGAAGACCCCGGCAAGCCCCACCCCGAGCCCGCGCTCACCGGCGACGAGACCTGCGACCTGCTGGTCGTCGGCGGCGGCTACAGCGGACTGTGGACCGCGCTGATCGCCAAGGAGCGCGAGCCGGGGCGGGATGTCGTCCTGCTGGAAGGCCGCGAGGTGGGCTGGGCCGCCTCGGGCCGCAACGGCGGCTTCTGCGCCGCCTCCCTCACCCACGGCCTGCCCAACGGCCTGGCCCGCTGGCCGGACGAGATCCACCAGCTGCAGGAGCTGGGCGCCCGCAACCTCGACGAGATCGAGAAGGCGGTCGCCCGCCACTCCCTCGACTGCGACTTCGAGCGCACCGGCGAGATCGACGTGGCGACCGAGACGTACCAGGCCCGGGAACTGCGCGACTGGTACGAGCAGATGGAGCGCGAGGGCCTGGCCGACGGCGTCGAGTTCCTGGACGCCGAGGCGGTGCGGGAACAAGTCGACTCACCGACATTCCAGGCGGGCCTGCACGACCGCCGCGGCGTCGCCATGCTCCACCCCGCCAAGCTCGCCTGGGGCCTCAAGCGCGCCTGCCTCGCGCTCGGCGTCCGCGTCTACGAGCACACCCCGGCCCTCACTCTGAAGCCGTACGGCGCCGGCATGGCCGTACGCACTCCGTACGGCTCCGTCCGCGCCCGCAAGGTCGCGCTCGGCACCAACATCTTCCCGAGCCTGCTCAAGCGCGTCCGCGCGTACACCGTCCCGGTCTACGACTACGCGCTGATGACCGAGCCGCTGAGCGAGGAGCAGCTTGCGTCGATCGGCTGGAAGAACCGCCAGGGCCTCGGCGACTCGGCGAACCAGTTCCACTACTTCCGGCTCTCCGCCGACAACCGCATCCTCTGGGGCGGTTACGACGCGATCTATCCGTACGGCGGCCGGGTGCGCGCCGAGTACGACGACCGGCCGGAGACGTACGCCAAGCTCGCCGGGCACTTCTTCACCTGCTTCCCGCAGCTGGAGGGTGTCCGCTTCACGCACACCTGGGGCGGCGCGATCGACACCTGCTCGCGCTTCTCGGCCTTCTTCGGCACGGCGCACCAGGGGAAGGTGTCGTACGCAGCCGGGTACACGGGCCTGGGCGTCGGCGCCACCCGCTTCGGCGCCGAGGTCATGCTCGACCTGCTGTCGGGAGAGCGGACCGAGCGCACGTCGCTCGAAATGGTCCGCAAGAAGCCGCTGCCCTTCCCGCCGGAGCCCTTCGCCTGGACGGGCATCGCCCTCACCAAGTGGTCGCTGGCCAGGGCGGACGCGCACGGCGGCCGACGCAACCTCTGGCTGCGGACGATGGACAGACTGGGCCTCGGCTTCGACAGCTAGCCAAGGCGTGTGACCCGGTTCACCCGTAAGAGTGAACGAAACCCGCGTAATGCCTGCCGGGAGACCTCCCTCTCACCCGTGACGCGACCAGCGTCCAGGAGAAACAGGGAGGTCTCCTCATGACTGGGGCGAAGACGGCGGTCGAGTGGCTGGCATCCGTTGCTCCGGATCCCGAGGCCTGTCGCCGGGAGTGGGAGCGCAATCCCCTCGGGGTCGCGCTGCTGCCCGCCGGCAAGGCCTGGGACGTACTCATCCTGCCGGGCGAGCTCGGCTACCCCACCCTTGACGTCCTCACCCGCATCCTCGACCGGCCGGGTCCGGTGCTGGTCGACTTCGGGGACGCCCGCATGGGCTTCCTCGTACCGCCCGGCACCGCGGCCCGCTGGCTCGGCACGGGCATCCGTACCGCAGGGGCCGGCACCTGGATCGTGGTGCCGTACCCGGGGCGCTCGACCGGCGGTGTGCGCTGGCTGGTCCCGCCGGACGGCTCGGGCACCCTCACGGACCCCGCACTCCTCGAACTGGCGATGCACGAGGCGGCGGCGGGCCTGGCGAGCGAGGAGGGCACATGACGGGCCGGTGATGGCCGAAGGTCTAGGCGGAATCCTCGCCGTGCCCGCGTCGGCCACCCGTGAGGTCGACGCGGAGCAGGAACAGCCACAAAGACATGATCAGCAGTGTGCACAGACACCAACTGGCCACGACGTCCAGCGGCCAGTGAAAACCGCGCCGGACCAGGCCGAACCCGACGGCCAGATTGACGAGGGCGCAGGCGGCGAGCAGTGCGCGGCGGGCGTACGCGGTGCGGAGCCAGGGGAACAGGAGCAGGGCCGCCGAGCCGTAGGCGACGGCGGCCGTCGCGGTGTGGCCGGAGGGGTAGTAGCCGGTGCCCGGGGGCATGACGGGGGTGCCGGGGCGGTCGGTGAGTTCCTTGAGGGGGACGATCAGGGCCGGGACCAGCGCCATCAGCACGGCGGCCGCGAGCGGCGGCAGCCACCAGCGGTACGTCCCCGCCGCACGGCGCCGCCGGGCGACGTGCGCCAGGACGAGGGCGAGCACCGGCACCGCGACCTTGACATCGCCCAGGTCGGCGAGGAGTTCGGAGAAGCGGTCCGGGTGGACGAGGGCACGGCTGACCCGTGCGTCCACGCGCAGAAGCAGGCCGTCGGAGACGACCTGCCAGGTGATCAGCGCGAAGAGGAGGGCGGGAAGCCCGAGAAGAAGGAAGAAGGAGGTCGGCCGCCCCGGAACAGGGGGGGTAGTTCCGGGGCGGCCGATCAGATCGGATGGACGCCCACCCCGGGGGGTTTGGGGCGGGCGACTGTCCGATCGGTGAGGAGATCCGGAGCCGGAAGCTCCGGGTGTGTGCGCGAGGGCACGACCAGGTCGTAGCTGGGGAGGCCACGGCCTGAAGTCGCCCACAGTCCCCTGTGAGCGGGGTGTATCTCTCATCTGGGTAGAACCTACGGCAGGGGATGGTCCGAAGACAGACGGAATCGCGTCCCGCCATCCACCTCGCACACGTTCTTCACACGGCCTGACGCCCGCCGCCCCGGCACCGGAATCCCGGTGCCTGCAAGCGCTGGGACAGCTGTGACGCGTGAGGTGCGCAACCTGTGGGTGAGCTGCGGATTCCGTTTGGCTCAGATGCGCGCGAAGGCCTGCTCGATGATGTCCAGGCCCTCGTTCAGGAGGTCCTCGCCGATGACCAGCGGGGGCAGGAAGCGGAGGACGTTGCCGTAGGTGCCACAGGTCAGGACCAGCAGGCCCTCCTGGTGGCAGGCCTTGGCCAGCGCGGCGGTCGCCTCCGGGTTCGGTTCCTTGGTCGTACGGTCCTTCACCAGCTCGATGGCGATCATCGCGCCGCGGCCGCGGACGTCGCCGATGATGTCGAACTTCTCGGCCATCGCTCCCAGACGGGCCTTCATGACGGCCTCGATCGCCTTCGCCCTGGCGTTGAGGTCCAGCTCCTTCATCGTCTCGATGGAGCCCAGCGCGCCCGCGCAGGCGACCGGGTTGCCGCCGTAGGTGCCGCCGAGGCCGCCCGCGTGTGCCGCGTCCATGATCTCGGCGCGGCCGGTGACCGCGGCGAGCGGGAGACCGCCGGCGATGCCCTTGGCGGTGGTGATCAGGTCCGGGACGATGCCCTCGTCCTCGCAGGCGAACCACTGGCCGGTGCGGCAGAAGCCGGACTGGATCTCGTCGGCGACGAAGACGATGCCGTTGTCGGCGGCGAACTTCCGGATCGCGGGCAGGAAGCCCTTGGCGGGCTCGATGAAGCCGCCCTCGCCGAGCACCGGCTCGATGATGATCGCGGCGACGTTGTCCGGGCCGACCTGCTTGGTGATCTGGTCGATGGCCTGCGCGGCGGCCTCGGGACCGGCGTTCTCCGGACCGGTCGGCCAGCGGTAGCCGTAGGCGACCGGCACGCGGTAGACCTCGGGCGCGAACGGACCGAAGCCGTGCTTGTACGGCATGTTCTTCGCCGTCAGCGCCATCGTGAGGTTGGTGCGGCCGTGGTAGCCGTGGTCGAAGACGACGACGGCCTGGCGCTTGGTGTACGCACGGGCGATCTTGACGGCGTTCTCGACGGCCTCGGCGCCGGAGTTGAACAGCGCGGACTTCTTGGCGTGGTCACCCGGGGTGAGCTCGGCGAGGGCCTCGGCGACCTCCACGTAGCCCTCGTACGGGGTGACCATGAAACAGGTGTGGGTGAAGTCGGCGAGCTGCGCGGAGGCCCGGCGTACGACGGCCTCGGCGGATGCGCCGACCGAGGTCACGGCGATGCCGGAACCGAAGTCGATGAGCCGGTTCCCGTCGACGTCCTCGATGATCCCGCCGCCCGCGCGCGCGGTGAACACGGGCAGCACGGAGCCCACGCCCTGCGCGACCGCGGCGGTACGGCGGGCCTGCAGCTCCTGCGACTTCGGACCGGGGATGGCGGTGACGACGCGGCGCTCCTGCGGAAGTGCGCTCATGAGGGGCTCCTGGGGTGTTGCGGGCTTCACGGACGGTGTTTCTCGGACTCTTGCCTTCTTTTCTCGCAGGCTAGGACCGGGAGAGGGGGGTGGGCATGCTCCATGTGGGCGTTGTCAGGGGTTTCGGTTGTCCGTCGTGGACATAGCCACACGGAGCGGTTCGGCACCGCCGGGAGCGGAGATCACGCAGCGCCGGTGCGGGTGGCCGGCGATCCACAGCCGGGTGAGCCGGGAGTCGACGTACGAGCTCGGCGGGGTGGTGAGGGTGCGGTCGCCGATGCGGATCAGCTGCTGTCTGCCGCGCCTGCGGATCGTGCAGTCGACCATTCGCCAGCTGTTCGTGGCCAGGGTCCGGGCCATCCGGCGCGCGGCGACGATCAGGAAGACGTGGAGGGGGAGGAACGTCAGCTCGAGAAGCAGGGCGATCCCGAACAGTCCCACCTTGTCGTGGTCCTCGTCGGCGACCACCTCGGCGATCTGCACGAAGAGCACCGTGGGCCAGATGAGCAGCAGCGCGGTGACCAGCCCGTACGTACGGTGGCGCATCGCGCGGCGCGTCGCCGGGTGGGAGAGGGCGTTGAGCGGGCCGGGTGGTGGCGTCACCTCGGTGCGGGCGGGCGTCTCCGGCATCAGGCTGTGCCGGAGATGGCGGTGGCGCAGGCGGTGCGGGGTGCGTTCATCGGCGCGTGAGGCGGCGATGACCACCTCTTCGCCCGGGATGCCGCTGTACCAGAGCACGGCCATCCGGGCCTTGCGCTCCGGTGGGGCGTCGGCCCGCATGCGGCGCACCCACCACAGCGGCGCATCGATGATCAAGGGCACGCGGCGCTCCGGATCGGCGGGATCGGGGACCTCGAACCAGGCGTTGTGCCCGTTGCGCGCCTGCGGGTGGTCCGAGAGACCGTGCGGCGGGTTCTCCGCGATGTGCCAGGGGTGGGCGCGCAGGACACGTCGTACCGACATCGCGTTCATGAGCTCGCCGAAGACCTCGACCGGCACTCGGCACACCGAGAACAGCGCGAAGACGACGCACAGCCAGATCAGGTGCTCGCGTACGGCGCTGCTCCCGATGTACAGCGTCCAACCGGCGGCATGGCCCGCGAGGAACAGCAGGCTCCGTCCCGTCTGTCGCCGCCACACCCCGCGCGTCGCCGGATCGGCCCAGGCCGTGCCCGTGGTGCCGGGTGCCGTGGGGGTGAAGTCCGGGTGGCCCGGGGGCCGTTGCCCGGTCAACTGGAGGTTCCTCTTCCGCTTCGTCTTCGGCGCGAACGCACGACCCTATCCGGAACTGTTCGATCCGCTCGGCCCCGCAATCGGTGAACTCCCTTGGCAAGGGCGTTAGATTGACCGCTGACGGTGGACGGAACGGCTGGTCAGGGAGCGAGGGCGATGGACAGCGACGGGACGCAGGACGCGCGGGGTACACATGCGAACCCTGTGCC
Source organism: Streptomyces sp. NPDC047043 (assembly GCF_040644055.1). Classification (NCBI taxonomy): domain Bacteria; kingdom Bacillati; phylum Actinomycetota; class Actinomycetes; order Kitasatosporales; family Streptomycetaceae; genus Streptomyces; species Streptomyces sp. NPDC047043. The sequence continues at coordinate 55,785 of NZ_JBEYVO010000024.1, read as the reverse complement.
GCGTCCGGCAGGTCCGCCGGAGGTACCGCCGAGGCCCACGACCGCGCCGGGTGTGCCGCCGCGGCCGGACGGGGCGGCGTTCCTGACGTGGCTTCGGGCGCCACGGCCGGACGCGCTGCCCGGCGTGTGGCGGTTCGGGCACCGGCCGCGGCCGGAGGAGGAGCCGGAACTCATCCCCGCCCGCCAGCTGATCAGCGGCGCGGTGATCGCCTTCCTGGTCGGCTGGCTGATCTGGTCGCTGCTGTGGAACGGCTACCTCGGCGGCTGGTGGCTGCTGCCGCTCTACGCGATGATCCCCGACTCCTGGGTCCAGCCGCACAGCTTCGCCTCGGTCGTGGTCGTCTACGCCTACTACGTGCTGATCGCCCTGGTCATCATGATCGGCGTGGGCCGGCTCGGCCGCTGGAGCGAGATCTGGCGCCGCTACGGCCCGCCCGCCTGGAGCCGGGCGACCGCACCCCACGCCGAGCGCCCGCCCGTTCCCGAGCAGGACCCCGCCGAGTGGCCCCAACTGCGCGCCGCCGGAGCCGTGGACGCCGCCGAGCGGCTTGCCACGGAGGCCCGGGCGGGGCTGATGCGGGACGTGGACCACGCCCGGATCGTCCGCGCCTGGCAGGGCGTGCGCAGCGGCCGGCACAGCCTCGCCGCGTTCACCGGCGCGGTGCTCAGCGACGGTGCCGCCGCCTGTCTGCACCCCTCCGGGGAACGCGACCTGCCGGCCCGGATCGCCCGGCACGACCTGCTGACCGGTCAGGTACGGCTCGGCACCACCGCCGACGACCCCCGCAACCCGTACGCCTACCGCGGCGCCGGCCTCGGTCTCGGCACCGATCTGCTCGGCACCTCGCTGCTCGCCGTCGGACCGGCCGGCTCCGGCAAGACCGGCACCGTGGTGCAGCCGCTCGCCGAGTCGCTGTGTCTGCAGGCGCTCGCCGGGCGGGCCGCCGTGGTCGTGGTCGGTGCGGCGGGCGCGGGGCTCGGACCGGTCGACTCCTACGACGTCGTCGTACGGGTCGGGAATCCGGAATCGGTGTACGACCTGGACCTGTACGGCGGGACGGGCGACCCCGACGAGGCCGCGGCCGTGCTCGCGGAGGCGCTGGTCGGGGACCTCGCCGATCCGCACCCGGGGAGCGACAGCCGTCGGTCGACGACGGTGCTCGCCCAACTCCTCGGTCCTTTCAGGGCCGTTCACGGGCGTTTCCCCTCCGTGCCGGAGCTGCGGCAGCTGCTCGACGGGGCGCCCGGGCCGCTGGACGCGCTGCGTACGGCGCTGCAGGGCTCCGGGCAGGAGTCGCTGCTGCGTGAACTGGACGCGCGGGAGCGTCAGTTGGGGCACCCGGGGGATGTGGCTCCGGTGCTCGCGGATCGGGTGGCGCTGCTGGACCGGCCGGCCTTCGCGGGCTTCTTCGACACCTCCGGGCAGTCCAAACCCTTCTCGCTCAAGGCCCTCGACCACCCGGTCCGGGTACGGATCGACCTGCCCGAGCGCGGGCACGCGGACGCCTCGCGGATGCTGGCGCGGCTGGTGCTCGCGCAGTTCACGGCCAGCGTGGCGGTACGGGAGGACCGGTCGCTGTTCGCCTGCCTCGTGCTGGACGACGCGACGGGCGTCGTGACTCCGGAGGCGGTGCGCGGGATCCAGCGGCTGCGGTCGGGGAACGCCGGGGTCGTGGTGACCCTGCGGACGCTGGACGACGTGCCGCGGCCCTTGCGCGGTCCGCTGCTCGGCGCCACCGGATGCCGTATGGCACTGTCCGGGCTCACCCCGTGGGACGGGCAGGACTTCGCCGAGGTGTGGGGCAAGGAGTGGACCGAGGCCCGGGACGTCACCGACCGGCAGATCATCGCCGAGACCCCGGCCGGCAAGGCCCTGCACGTGCTGCGCCGCGTGATCACCGGCAAGGCACCCACCCAGCGCGCCGTGACCGTCCGCCAGGTCGAACGGGAGCGCTGGTCCGCGTCCGAACTGGCACACGCGGTGCCGCCGGGGCACGCGGTGCTGTCCCTGACCAATGTGAAGGGTGAGCACGCGCCACCGCTGCTGGTGGATCTGAGGGGTTAGGTCCGGACTTCACAGGGCGGGGCGACCATACGGTGAGGCAGAATCGGCATAGGTCGTTCATACGCGGCGGCCAAATGATCACAAGGTTCGCCTGATCCCCGCAGACCTGAAGGCCTCATGCCCCCGACGCTTGCCTCGCTCATCCATCATTCCGCGCTCAAGCTGACCGTGCGGGCGGGCGAGGACCGCCTCGATGTGCCCGTCCGCTGGGCGCACGTCAGTGAACTCGCCGATCCCGTGCCCTACATGGAGGGCGGGGAACTGCTGCTGATCACCGCGCTGAAGCTGGACGCGGAGGATCCGGAGGCGATGCGGCGGTATGTGAAGCGGCTGGTCGGGGCGGGGGTGGTCGGGCTCGGCTTCGCCGTCGGCGTCAATTACGAGGAGATCCCGGAGGCGCTCGTCGACGCGGCGCGGGACGAGGGCCTGCCGCTGCTGGAGGTGCCCCGGCGCACGCCCTTCCTCGCCATCAGCAAGGCCGTCTCCGCGGCGATCGCGGCCGACCAGTACCGGGCGGTGACGGCGGGGTTCGCGGCCCAGCGGGAGCTCACCAAGCAGGCGCTGGCCGAGGGCCCGGAGGGGCTGCTGTCCGCGCTCGCTTCGCAGGTCGACGGCTGGGCGGCGCTCTACGACGCCTCGGGTGCGGTGGTCGCGACGGCACCGGAGTGGGCGGGCCGGCGGGCCGCGCGGCTCACGGCGGACGTGGAGCGGCTGCGGGAGCGGCCCGCGCCGGCGTCCTCGGTGGTGGGCGGGCCGGAGAACGAGGACCGGGTCGAGCTGCACTCGCTGGGCACCGGACGGCGGCCGCGGTCGGCGCTGGCCGTGGGGACGGCCGCTGCGCTCGGTACGGCGGAGCGGTACGCCGTCCACTCGGCCATCGCGCTGCTGACGCTCACCACGGAACGGTCGCGGTCCCTCCAGGCCGCCGAGCAGCGGATCGGCGCGGCGGTGCTGCGCATGCTGCTGGCCGGGGAGCCGGACCATGCGCGTGCCGTCGCCGGGGATCTGTACGGCGGTCTGCTGGACGCCCCCTTCCGGATGATCGTCGCCGAGTCGGCCTCCGCCTCCGCCGCGCGGGCCGCCGTCGACACCGAGGCGCCCGTGACGGTGCCCAGGACCACCGCCGCGACGCTGGCCGTGGCCGACGTGCAGGGCGAACCGCTGGCCGCGCTCGCCGAGATCGTGGAGTCGGCGGCGGCCCGGGCCGGGGAGGCCGTGCTGGTCGTACCCGAAGGAGAGGGCGAGGGGCAGCGGCTGGTGGTGCTGGCCGCGGACGGCGGTGCGGCGGTCGGCGCCTGCGGGGAGTACGCGGCGGCGGTGGAGGCTGCGCGAACCGGGGCCGCGGTGCGGGAGCGGGCGGAGGGCGGGGACGAGGACGAGCTGGTGGTGGGGGTGTCGGCGCCGGTGGGACCCGTTGCCGCGGCCGCCGCGTACAAGCAGGCCGAGCAGTCGTTGTCGGTGGCTCGGCGGCGGGGACGGGTGTGTGTGGAGCACGAGCAGCTGGCGGCGGGGTCCGTGGTGCCGTTGCTGGCCGACGACGCGGTGAAGGCTTTCGCGGACGGGTTGTTGCGGCCGCTGTACGAGCACGACGCGACCGGGCGGGGCGATCTGGTGGCCTCGCTGCGGGCGTGGCTGTCGCGGCACGGGCAGTGGGATGCGGCGGCCGCGGATCTGGGGGTTCACCGGCACACGCTGCGGTACCGGATGCGGCGGGTGGAGGAGATCCTCGGGCGCAGCCTGGACGACCCCGACGTGCGGATGGAGCTGTGGCTCGCCTTGAAGGCGACCTCGTCGGAGTAGCTCGTAGGACAAAGAGGCGTACCGCCGACGTCCACTGCTACGAGCCGGACAAACGTCCCTCGTGCGGGCCCGCCCTACCGTGGACCACGACAGCCAAGTACACCCTCAACGCGGAAGGGCCGGGACTCCACGATGACTTCCACTCACGCCTTCTGGCTCGCCGGCCGCCAGGTCACCGGCGAGGACACCTTCGACGTCACCTCCCCGTGGGACGGCCGGCTCGTCGGCAAGGTGAGCGTGCCGACGGACGCGCAGGTCGAGGAGGCCGTGGCCGCCGCGTACGCCGTACGTGACGAGTTCGCCGCCACCCCCGCGCACGTCCGCGCCGCCGCCCTCGACCATGTGAGCCGGCGGCTCGTCGAGCGCACCGAGGAGATCGCCCAGCTGATCTCCGCCGAGAACGGCAAGCCCATCAAGTGGGCCCGGGGCGAGGTCGGCCGTGCCGTCTCCGTCTTCCGGTTCGCCGCCGAAGAGGCCCGGCGGTTCAACGGCGGCGAGGCCCAGCGGCTCGACACCGACCTCGGCGGTCAGGGCCGGCTCGCCCTCACGCGGCGCTTCCCCAAGGGCGTCGTCCTCGGCATCGCGCCCTTCAACTTCCCGCTCAACCTGTGCGCCCACAAGATCGCACCCGCGATCGCCGCCGGTGCGCCGATCATCCTCAAGCCGGCGCCGGCCACCCCCCTCTCCGGTCTGATCATCGGTGACCTGCTCGCCGAGACCGACCTCCCGGCCGGTTGCTGGAGCATCCTCCCGGTCGCCAACGACAAGATGCCCGCCCTCGTCCAGGACGAGCGCCTGCCGGTCATCTCCTTCACCGGTTCCGAGAAGGTCGGCTACGCGATCATGGACTCGGTGCCGCGCAAGCACTGCACCCTGGAGCTCGGCGGCAACGGCGCGGCCGTCGTCCTCGGCGACTTCGCCAGCGACGCCGACCTCGACTGGGCCGCCACCCGTATCGCCACCTTCTCCAACTACCAGGGCGGCCAGTCCTGCATCTCCGTGCAGCGGGTCATCGCGGACGCGTCGGTGTACGACCGGCTGCTGCCCCGCATCGTCGCCGCCGTCGAGGCCCAGGTCACCGGCGACCCCGGCGACGACAAGACCGACGTCGGCCCGCTGGTCGGCGAAGACGCGGCCAAGCGCGTCGAGTCCTGGGTGAAGGAGGCCGTCGAGGCCGGCGCCAACCTGCTCACCGGCGGCGACCGCGACGGCGCCTCCTACGCGCCGACCGTTCTCACCGACGTACCGGCCGACACCACCATCTCCTGCGAGGAGGTCTTCGGGCCCGTCCTCACCGTGCAGAAGGTGGACGGGGAGGCGGAGGCCTTCGCCGCCGTCAACTCCTCCAAGTACGGCCTCCAGGCGGGCGTGTTCACGCACGACCTCCAGGTCGCCTTCCGCGCCCACCGCGCCCTCGAGGTCGGCGGCGTCGTCGTCGGCGACGTCCCCTCCTACCGCGCCGACCAGATGCCGTACGGCGGCGCCAAGCAGTCCGGAGTGGGCCGCGAGGGCGTGAAGTTCGCGATGGACGACTACACGTACGAGCGGGTGCTGGTGCTGACCGGACTCGCGCTGTAAGGGCCTGCACCCCCTAGCTAATGGTAACCATTTTCATATAGGCTCCGAGAAAGGGCCCGGCACCGATGCCTTCCGGTGCCGGGCCCCTTCCTTGTGTCGGCCTGGTCCGGACCCTCAACCGGAGAAGCCGACGTGCGCGAGCCGCAGCGGGCCGCGCAGCCTGAGGTGGACGTCGTGCACGCCCTCGGCGACGATGCCGGCGCCGAGCGTGGTGTAGGCGTACGGATCGTCCGAGGTCTCCGTGTCCGGCGTCAGTACGGCGAGCAGCGCGCCGCCGTCGAGGGACAGCTCCACGACCCCCTCGCCCGCCACGGAGACCGTCACTTCCGTGACGCCGTCCCCGAAGTCGCAGTCGCGGTAGATCAGTTCGGCCGTCCGGCCCGCCGCCGGGGTCACCGCGTCGCCCGACACCTTCGTACGGTCCACGATCGCGACGCCGCTCTGGTCGTCGAAGTCGGCCGCGTTCAGGCCGAGTCGGAGGACGGGGCGCGGGGCGCCGTGCTCGCCGTCCAGGATCACCGTCGTACGCAGGCGGATGTCCTCGCTGGAGGCGCCGGCCAGGATGTCGTAGGGGCCGGGCTCCAGGCGCCGGCCGCCACGGGCCACGTCCCAGAACTCGAAGGCGGAGAGCGGGACTTCGAAGGACAGGTCGGCCTTCGCGCCCGGCGCGAGGGTGATCCGGCGGTGGGCGAGCAGTTCGCGGCGCGGGCGTGTCACCGTCGGCTCCACGGCGCGGGTGTAGAGCTGGGCGACCTCGTCGGCGGTGACGTCGCCGGTGTTCGTGACGGTGAAGGACACATGCACCGCCGTGCCGTCGACCCGCACCGACAGGTCGCCGTACGTGAACGACGCGTACGACAGGCCGTGTCCGAAGGGGAACAGTGGCGTCCCCTCGAAGTACAGGTACGTCTGGCGGCCGCCGATCACGTCGTAGTCGAAGAGGTCGGGCAGGTCGGCGTCGTCCTCGTACCAGGTCTGCGGGAGGCGGCCCGCGGGGGAGACGTCGCCGGCGAGGACGCGGGCCAGGGCGGTGCCCGCGGCCTGGCCGCCGTGCGCGGTCCACAGGACCGCCGGGAGGGCGCCCGTGCGGACGGCGTAGGGGTAGGCGGAGACCAGCGCCAGCACCGTGTTCGGGTTCGTGGCGCGGGCGGCGCGCAGGATGCGCTCCTGGTGGGCGGGCAGCCGCAGGGTCGTGCGGTCCTCGGTCTCACGGCCGTTGATGTGCGGGTCGTTGCCCGCGACCACCAGCACCACGTCGGCGCGGGCAGTGACCTGCGTTACTGCGTCCTCGCCGGGTTCGGTCACGATGAGCTCGAAGATTTCCGGATTTCCGTCGGCAACCTTTACTCCGTCGGCGGCGACCGAGACGTGGCGACCCGTACCGATGTGCCTGAGGAGGTGGCCGCCTTCATGGGGTTCCAGGCGGAACGTCTCCTGGACGACCCAGCCGCCGGGCTGGTCGGCGGAGGCGCGTACGTAGCCGTCGTCGGCCACCGACAGATAGCGGCCGTCGGGGGCGCGCAGCGTGAGGACGCCCTCGCCCCAGTCGATCAGCGCGAGTTCGGTGCCGGTGTCGCCTGCGGTGAGCGGGGGCAGGTCCGTGCGACCGGCGAGCAGGGCGGGGTCCAGGGCGCCCTCGGCGCCGCGCACCTCGTCGTCGGCGTCCTCGGCGGCCGGCACCTGGAGGAACGTGCCTGCGCGGGTTTTGAGGAGCACCCGGTCCACGCCCTCCGCGAACTCCACGCGCTCGGCGCCGAACCGCTCGTACAGGCCCTCAAGAGGGGTCGAGCGATGGATGAGGGTGCCGCTGTACCAGTCGAGTTTGCACTCGTCGGCGAGCAGGCCGACCACGGCGAGGCGGGTGTCGGGGGCCAGCGGCAGCAGGCCGTCGTTCTTGAGGAGCACGACCGCCTGCTCCGCCGCCTCCCGGGCGAGGGCGCGGTGGGCCGGGGTGTCGAAGTCCTTGGTGCCGGCGTGCGGGTCGTAGTGCGGGTCGAACTCGCCGAGCCGGAAGCGGACCGAGAGCTGCCGGCGGACGGCCGTGTCGATGTCCGTCTCGGTCAACAGCCCTTGTTCGTACGCCTTCTTGACCCGCCCGACGATCTGCGAACTGTCCGTCCCGTGGTCGGTGAAGCTGTCGACGCCGGCGACCAGCGCGGCCGCCGTCGCCTCCTCGTGGGTGTCGTAGTAGTGCTCGAAGTCGACCAGGTTGGAGGGCGCGCCCGCGTCCGAGCAGACCAGCAGATCCTCCTCGGTCCAGGCGCGCAGGTGCTCGCGCAGATACGGCGAGACGTGGTTGGGGCGGCCGTTGACCAGGTTGTACGCCGGCATCACCCCCGCCACCGCGCCCGCCTCGACCGTCTCGCGGAAGGCGCGCAGGTCGTACTCGTGCAGGACGCGCGGACGGACCGAACTCGACGAAGTCGCCCTGTCCGTCTCGTTGTTGTGGGCGAGCCAGTGCTTGAGCACGGGCGCCGTGCGCCAGTACGTCGGGTGGTCGCCGCGCAGGCCGCGGGTGTACGCGGTGGCGATGGCCGAGGTCAGCTTCGGGTCCTCCGAGTAGCCCTCCTCGTTGCGGCCCCACAGCGGGTGGCGCAGCAGGTTCACCGTGGGGGACCAGACGTTGAGGCCGACGCGGTCGTCGCCGGCGCGCATCGCGCGGGTCTCCTTGGACACCGCCTCGCCCACCCGTCGTACGAGATCGGTGTTCCAGGTCGCACCGAGGCCCACCGCCTGCGGGAACACCGTCGCCGGGCCCATCCAGGCCACGCCGTGCAGGGCCTCCTGGCCGGTGCGGAAGGCATCGATGCCGAGGCGCTCGACGGCGGGTGCGAACTGGTGCAGGAAGGAGATCTTCTCGTCGAGCGTCAGCCGCTGAAGCAGGTCGTCGATGCGCTTCGCGAACGGCAGTTGCGGATCGCGGAACGGCGGTGTGGGCGGCGTCTGTGCGGTCACGTGGGGATCCCCTTGCGATGGAGCGGCGGCTCGCTTTCGAAGCGCTTCGATGCTGATTCGACGAATGGGCGGTGTCAAGAGACCCTCGCCGTTATTTCGTGCGGTGCATAAGGAAAGGTCGTCCTCGAGAACCCACAGGAATCTTGGAATCGACCCTTGTGCGCCCCCAGGGGTTCACTTAACCTCACAGCAACATCGAAGCGCTTCGACTGCGGTCCAGGCTCCACGCGTTCGAAGAACCGCTTCAGCTCAGCCAGTTCCACTCGAGACACCGCAGCCGACGGCACCGCCGGGTGTCCTGGTGCGCCATGAAGGGTTGACGCAATGACGCCGAACGCCGCTTCCGCCTCCTCCGGACCGAGCCGGAGAAGCTTCCTCGCCTCGACGGCGGTCGCCACCGCAGCGGTGGCCGGGGGGATGCCGTTGCTTGCCGCCTGCGGGGGATCGGAGAGCGGGTCGGGCGGAGGCACCACGTCGGGAAAGAACGCGAAGAAGATCCTCCCGGCCTACGCGGCCAGCAACGTGGTGACGCCGGACATCCCGTCCAAGAACGGCTCGTCCATGGGCTTCACCAGCAAGCTCGACGTCGACAGCCTCAAGACCTCGGTGCCCAAGAAGCTCGGCAAGGGCGGCGAGGTCACCATCATGTCGCCGTTCTGGGGCTCGCCGCCGAAGGGGAACTGCGCCTACTACACGGCGGCGAACGCCATGATCGGCGTCGACGTCAAATGGCAGAACCAGGACGGCAACACCTACGACCAGAAGCTGGGCGCGGTCCTCGCCTCCAGCGAGATCCCGGACGCGGTGGTCATCCCGGGCTGGAACATGACCGCCAAGATACCCAGCGCCATCATCGGCAAGTTCGCCGACCTCGGCCCCTACCTGTCCGGTGACAAGGTCAAGGAGTACCCCAACCTGGCGGCGATCCCGTCCGACGCCTGGCAGCGCTCCATCTTCGGCGGCAAGCTGATGGGCCTGCCGATGCCGGCCTCGTACGTCCAGAACATCGTGCCCCTCTACCGCCAGGACATCTTCGACAAGCAGGGCTACGACGTCCCGAAGTCCGCCGACGAGTTCATGGCCCTGGCCAAGGAGATCACCAACGCCAAGGCCAAGAGGTGGGCCTGCGGCGACATGAAGTGGACCGCGTTCAACACCTTCGGCGTGATCAGCGGCGGGGAGAAGTCGCTCAGCTGGACCGTGGTCGACGGCAAGATGACCCACCGCATGGAGACCCCGGAGTACCTCGAGGCGCTGGAGTGGACGCGCAAGCTGTTCGCCAACGGGTACGTCCACCCCGACTTCAAGCTGGGCAAGAGCCAGGCCACCGACCCGAGTTCCAAGTTCGCCGCCGGCGAGTTCCTGATCTGGAACAACGACATCTCCAACTGGTACGGGCAGCAGGCCATCCAGGCCGCCCAGAACCCGGACTTCAAGGTCTGGGGCATGGACCTCTGGGGTCACGACGGCGGCAACCCGGTCCTGTGGGCCGCGAACCCGGCCGGCATCTTCGCCTTCGTCAACAAGAAGGCCTCCGAGTCCGTCATCCGCGACGTGCTGGCCATCGCCAACGTCACCGCGGCGCCGTACGGCACCAAGGAGTGGATGATGACCAACTACGGCGTCGAGGGCACCCACTACACCGTCAAGAACGGTGTGCCCGTCAAGACCGACAAGGGCAACCTCGAGGTCGCCAACGCCTTCGTCATGGTCGCGAGCCCGGCCTCGACCATCGCCCACCCCGACTTCCCCGACTACACCAAGGGCATGGTCGGGTGGCAGCAGCGGATGGGCGCCTTCACCAAGAAGTCGTCCTTCTGGGGCCTGCAGATCGTCGAGCCCAACCGCTGGACCAACCTCACCAACGACATGGAGCAGTTGGAGGACGACATCGTCCGCGGCCACAAGAAGATCAGCGACATGCAGCAGTTCATCTCCGACTGGAAGAGCAAGGGCGGGGACAAGCTGCGCGACTGGTACAAGAAGCTTCTCGACGACAACGGCTCGGCGGCGAGCTGACCCGGCACCGAGGCAAGGAGACCCGCCGTGTCCCACAGCACGGTGCCTCGGAGCAGTGCCGAGGCCAGTACGCCGGTGACGACCCCGGTGGCGTCCGGTCACGCCACCGGTTCCCGGGAGAAGAAGGCGTCGGGCAGGCTGAGCTTCCGGCTCAGGTTCAGACGCGACCGTGTCCTCATCCTGATGACTGTGCCGGCCATCGTGCTGGTCCTGGTCTTCAACTACCTGCCGATCCTCGGCAACGTGGTCGCCTTCCAGGACTACGACCCCTACATCAGTGACAACGGAGTCGTCTCCATCCTGCACAGCCCCTGGGTGGGCCTGGAAAACTTCCAGCAGATCTTCGCCGACTCGGCCTTCTGGAACGCCGTCCAGAACACGCTGGTGCTGTTCTTCCTCCAGCTCGTGCTCTACTTCCCGATCCCGATCCTGCTCGCACTGCTCATCAACAGCGTGGTCCGGCCCCGGGTGCGTGCGTTCTCCCAGGCGATCCTCTATCTGCCGCACTTCTTCTCCTGGGTGCTGGTCATCGCCGTCTTCCAGCAACTCTTCGGCGGCGCCGGGCTGTTGTCGCAGCTGCTGCGGCAGCACGGCTTCGACGGGCTGGACATCATGACCGATCCGTCGACCTTCAAGTTCCTCGTCACCGCGCAGAGCGTGTGGAAGGACGCCGGCTGGGGGATCATCGTCTTCCTCGCCGCGCTCGCCTCCGTCCCGCCGGACCTGTACGAGGCCGCCGCGATGGACGGCGCCGGGCGCTGGCGGCGCATGTGGCACGTCACTCTGCCGGCGCTGCGACCGGTGATCGCCCTGCTGCTGGTGCTGCGCGTGGGCGACGCCCTCACCGTCGGCTTCGAGCAGATCCTGCTCCAGCGTGATGCCGTCGGGCCCGGAGCAGGGGAGGTGCTCGACACCTTCGTGTGGTGGAACGGTGTCCGCAACCAGGACTTCGGCTACGCGGCCGCCGCCGGCCTCGTCAAGGGCGTCGTCAGCATCGGACTGGTGCTCGCCGCGAACAAGGTGGCCCATCTCATGGGCGAGCAGGGGGTGTACAAGAAGTGACCGCCGTCATCGACAAGCCCGTGCACGAATCCGTGGCCGCACCTGGCCGATGGGCCGCCCCGCCCCGGCCGGTGTGGGAGGAGGAGCCCAGCAAGGCCGGCCTGGCGGGCAAGGGACTGGTTCTCACCCTCGCCTGTCTGGGCATCCTGTTCCCGCTGTGGATCGTCGTGGTCACGAGTCTGTCGTCCCGGAAGACCATCGACGAGGCCGGCGGACTGGTGATGGTGCCCAAGGGGATCACGTTCATCGCCTACAAGGAACTGCTCAGCGGGGGACAGGTCACCCGGGCCGCGAGCATCAGCGTGTTGATCACTCTGGTCGGCACGTTGTTCTCGATGACGGTGTCCGTGCTGTGCGCGTACGGCCTCTCGCGGACCGGGTCGCTGGGGCACCGGTGGATTCTGATGATCCTGCTGGCGACCATGTTCTTCAGCGCCGGCCTCATTCCGACGTATCTGCTGGTGCAGTCCCTCGGACTGACGGACACCTATCTGGCGCTGATCCTGCCGAGTGCGATCAGCGTCTTCAACATCCTTGTGCTGCGCGGGTTCTTCATGGGGATATCGCAGGAACTCATCGACAGCGCGCGGATCGACGGGGCCGGGGACTTCCGCATTCTCTGGCAGATCGTGATGCCGTTGTCGCGGGCGGTGCTCGCGGTCATCACGCTGTTCTACGCCGTGGGGTACTGGAGCGCCTGGTTCAACGCCTCGCTGTACCTGAACGACCAGGACATGATGCCGTTGCAGAACGTCATGATCCAGCTGGTGCAGAAGCAGCAGGCGCCGGTGGGGTTGGGGCAGGCGATCAGGACCGGGCAGTTGTCCGGGCTTGCCGTGCAGATGGCGGTCATGGTGATGGCGCTGCTGCCGGTGGCCGTGCTTTCGCCGTTCGTGCAGCGGCACTTCAGGAAGGGCATGCTGACCGGCGCGGTCAAGGGCTGACCGGGCGCCGTCGATCCAGTCCCGCGCCCTCAGGAAGCCTCTTCACTCCCCCCTCGCGTTGAACTCCCCCTTACGTAGAACGAGGTATGTGTCATGCACGCGTCCCGACTGAGCAGACGTTCCGTTCTCGCCGGGACCGCGGTCGCCGCCGCGCTCACCGCCGTACCGTTTCGCCCCGGTCGCGCGCAAGCTGCGGAGGCCGAAGCCACCACACCGGCCTACCGCTGGCGCAACGCCGTCATCGGCGGCACCGGGTTCGTCACCGGTGTGCTGTTCCACCCCTCCGTGCGCGGGCTCGCCTACGCCCGGACCGATATCGGCGGCGCCCACCGGTGGGACGACCGGGACGGCCGTTGGATTCCGCTGATCGACCACATCGGCTGGGACGACTGGAACCTCCTCGGCGTCGAGGCCGTCGCCGTCGACCCCGGCCACCCGGACCGGGTGTACCTCGCGCTCGGCACCTACGCCCAGCCCTGGGCCGGCAACGGTGCCGTGCTGCGGTCCGACGACCGTGGTGCCACCTGGACCCGCGCCGACCTCACCGTGAAGCTCGGTGCCAACGAGGACGGGCGGGGTGCGGGGGAGCGGTTGCTCGTCGACCCGCGGGACAGCGACACCCTGTGGCTGGGAACCCGGCACGACGGGCTGCTCAAGTCCACCGACCGGGGCGCCACTTGGGCAGCCGCCGACGGCTTTCCGGGCAGCCCGGGCGCGAGTGGGCAGGGTGTCACTCTCCTCGTCGCCGCCGGGCGCACCCTGTACGCCGGCTGGGGTGACGGCGATGGCACCGCGAGTGCGGTGAACCTCTACCGGACCGCCGACGGGAGCAGCTGGGAGGCCGTGCCCGGGCAGCCCACCGGCACCTCCGCGAAGGTCCCCGTGCGTGCCGCGTACGACTGCCACACCCGTGAGCTGTACCTGACGTACGCCAACGCGCCCGGGCCCAACGGACAGTCCGACGGGAGCGTGCACAAGCTCGCGACGACCACCGGCAAGTGGACCGACGTCACGCCCGTGAAGCCCGGCGGGACCACGAGCGACGGCAGCGCCGACACCTTCGGCTACGGCGGTGTCGCCGTCGACGCCCGTCGGCCCGGCACCGTCGTCGTCTCCACCAACAACCGCTGGGCGGACGTCGACACACTGTTCCGGACCACCGACGGCGGCCGTACCTGGACGTCCCTCAAGGACGCTGCTGTCTTCGACGTGTCCGAGACTCCTTTCCTCAAGTGGGGTGCCGACAAGCCAAAGTTCGGGTGGTGGATCCAGGCCGTCGGCGTCGATCCGTACGACTCCGCGCACGTCGTCTACGGCACCGGCGCCACCCTCTACGGCACACGCGACCTCAAGCACTGGGCCCCGCAGATCCGCGGCCTGGAGGAGACGGCCGTGCGGCAGCTGGTGTCGCCCCCGGTCGGGGAGGCGCACCTGCTGAGCGGGTCCGGGGACATCGGCGTGCTGTACCACGAGCGGCTCACGGCCTCGCCGGCACGCGGCATGGCCTCGAACCCCGTGTTCGGGTCGGCGACGGGACTCGCGCTGGCCGCGGCGAAGCCGACGTACGTCGTCCGCGCGGGCTGGGGCGACCACGGCAACGGCGCCTACTCGAACGACGGCGGACAGACCTGGGCGCCCTTCACGGCCCAGCCCACCATCGCCAAGGACGCACCGGGGCCGATCGCCGTGAGCGCCGACGGCAGTGTGCTGCTGTGGAGCTTCGTGCACTGGGACGGCACGAAGTACGCGGCCCACCGCTCGGCGGACAACGGCACGACCTGGACCGAGATCTCCTCCTTCCCGAAGGGCGCCACGCCGGTCGCCGACCCGGCCGACCCGACGCTCTTCTACGCGTACGACACCGATACAGGAACGCTACTTGCCGGCACTGACAGTGGCCTCACGTTCACCGAGCGTGCAGCCGGGCTGCCCTCCGGGGACAGTCAGTTCAAGCTGGTCGCGGCGCCGGGTCGGTCCGGTGACCTGTGGCTGAGCGCCAAGTGGAACGGGCTGTACCGGTCGACCGACGGCGGGGCCACCTTCTCGAAGATCGGGAGCTGCTGGGCCTCGTACACCCTCGGCTTCGGCAAGGCGGCCGACGGCGCCGACTACCCGGCGATCTACCAGGTCGGCTCGACGGAGACGATCACCGCCGTCTACCGCTCCGACGACGGTGCGAGGAGCTGGGTGCGGATCAACGACGACCAACATCAGTGGGGGTACATCGGCGACGTCATCGTCGGTGACCCCCGGGTCCACGGCCGCGTCTACCTGGCCACCAACGGGCGCGGCATCCAGTACGGGGAGCCCGTCTGATGGCCGCTGCCGGAAAGCCCACGCTCGCCGACGCCACCCGCGGCCGCATCCTCTTCGGCGGTGACTACAACCCGGAGCAGTGGCCCGAGGAGACCTGGCACGAGGACGTCCGGCTGATGAAGGACGCCGGCGTCAACTCCGTCACCCTCGGGGTCTTCTCCTGGGCCAAGCTCGAACCCCGGCCGGGGGAGCGGGAGTTCGGCTGGCTCGACACGCTGATGGATCTGATGCACGAGGGCGGCATCGGCGTCGTCCTCGCCACCCCCACCTCCTCGCCCCCACCCTGGCTGGGCCGGCTGCACCCCGAGACCCTGCCCCGCGACGAGGACGGCCGCACCGAGTGGTGGGGCGGCCGGCAGCACTTCTCGCACTCCAGCGCCGTCTACCGGCACTACGCGGCCGCCATCACCGAGGACCTCGCCGCCCGCTACGGCGGCCACCCCGCCCTCACCATGTGGCACATCAACAACGAGTACTGCACCTACGACTGGGGCGACGAGGCCGCCGCCCGCTTCCGCCGCTGGCTGCAGACGAAGTACGGCACCCTCGACGCCCTCAACTCCGCCTGGGGAACGGCCTTCTGGAGCCAGGGCTACGGCGACTGGGAGGAGGTGATGCCGCCGCGGCACGCCCACTACCTCAAGAACCCGGGGCAGGTGCTGGACTTCAAGCGGTTCACCTCCGACATGCTCCTGGAGTGCTACGTCGCCGAGCGTGACATCGTGCGCCGTCACAGCCCGTCCCGCACTCCGGTCACCACCAACTTCATGCCGCTGTGGGTCGGGCAGGACGCGTGGCGGTGGGTGGGGGAGGAGGACGTCGTCTCCGTCGACCTGTATCCCGATCCGCGGGATCCGCTCGGCGCCCAACACGGGGCTCTCGTGCAGGACATGACCCGCTCGCAGGCCCGCGGCCCGTGGATGCTGATGGAGCAGGCGGCGGGACCCGTCAACTGGCGCGGGGTCAACCACCCCAAACCCCGCGGCCTCAACCGGCTCTGGTCCCTCCAGGCCGTGGCCCGCGGCGCCGACGCCGTCTGCTACTTCCAGTGGCGGCAGTCCCGGCAGGGCGCGGAGAAGTTCCACTCGGGGATGGTCAGTCATGCGGGGGAGGAGGGGCGGACGTACCAGGAGGTCAAGCAGCTGGGCGCCGAACTCGCCCGGATCGGCAGCGAGGTGACGGGCAGTCACACCGCCCACGACATCGCGATCCTCCACGACTGGCACTCCTGGTGGGCCGGGGCCCACGAGGGGCGGCTCTCCACCCGGGTCGACTACCCGCAGGTGCTGACCACCTGGCACCGCGCCCTCTGGCAGGCCAACCTCACCACGGACTTCGCCCACCCCGAACACGACCTGACCGCCTACAAGTTGGTGGTCGTCCCGCAGCTGTACGCTCTCACGGACGCCGCGATCGACAACCTTCTCGCGTACGTCCGCGCCGGCGGCACCCTCGTCTGCGGCTTCCTGACCGGCATCGCCGACGAGCACGACCGGGTGCGCCCCGGCGGCATGGACCCCCGGCTGCGCGAACTGCTCGGCATCCGCACGCTGCACGAGTGGTGGCCCCTCGACGCGGACGAGCGGGTCGAGACCGACGGCTTCCACGGGACCCTGTGGTCGGAGGAGATCGAGACGGACGGGGACACGTCGGTCGAGGCCGCGTACAAGGGCGGCGAACTCGACGGACTGCCCGCCGTGCTGCGCAAGGGCCGTGCCTGGTACGTCTCCACACTCCCCGAGGAGCATGCCCTGCGCACGCTCCTCGCCCGGATCGCGGAGGACGCCGGCGTCCGCCCCGTCCTCGCCGCACTGCCCGACCGGGTCGAGGCGGTCCGCCGCGGTGACCTGCTCTTCGTCCTCAACCACGGGCGCGAGTCGGTGACCGTCGAGGCGCCGGGCACCCACCACGACCTGCTGACGGGGGCGATGTACGAGGGCGAGTTCACGCTGGGCCGGTACGGCGTGGTGGTGTTGCGCCCATGAACGCCATGAATGCCATGAACATCGTCCACGGAACCTGGGAGCCCCTCCCCGCCGCCCGCTGGGAGGACGGCTTCCTGAGCGGCAACGGCCACCACGGCGCCCTTGTGTTCGGCGATCCGAACGACGAACGGGTCGTCGTCACGCACCACACCCTGGTCCGCCCCAACGGCGGCGAGCAGGCCCGCCCGCCCCAGCTCGCCGCCGAACTCCCCGCGCTCCAGGACCGGTTGCTCGCAGGCGACCTGCACGCGGCCGAGAGCTTCACCGACGGGCGAGACCTGCAGTGGGTGCAGCCCTTCCATCCCGCGTTTCAGGTGCGGCTGCGCCATCCGCGCGCGGACAGCCGCGGCTACCGCCGGTCCGTCGACTTCACCACCGGTGTCGCGCACGCGGAGTGCGAAGGGTGGAGCAGCCGGGTCTTCGTCTCGCGGGCGGACGGCGTCGTCGTCCAGCGGGTCGAGGCGGCGGATCTCGTCGTGGGCCTGGACCACCGGCTTACGGGCGCGCCCGACACACTGGTGGTCGGCCAGAGCATCGTCCGCGCCGGTGACGCAGCCCTTCTCACCCTCCGGGTCCGCCACCCCGACAGCGACCGCCGCTACACCGGCATCACCCTGGTCGTGCCGACGGGCGGCCGTACCGCGCTCGTCCCCCCGGGCGCACACGTCACCGGCGCCGAATCCGTCCTCCTCCTGACCCGCGTCGTACGCCACACCGGCGAGCTGGACACGACACCCCACACCCGGGCCCTGCGCGAACTGGCCGCCGGCGACGAGGAGTCGTACGACCGCCTCCTGGACCGCCACACCGCCCTCCACCGCACCGCCTACGAACGCGTCACCCTCGACCTGGACGCGGACCCCGCCGAACGCGCCCTGCCCGGCTCGGAGCTGCTCGCCCGCCCCGGCAGTCCCGCCCTCCTGGAGCGTCTCTTCGCCGCCGGCCGCTACCACCTGCTGTCCGCGAGCGGCCTGTTCCCACCCCGCCTCGTCGGCCTGTGGACCGGCGACTGGAACACGGCATGGGCGGGGGCGTTCACCAACGACGCCAACCTCAACCTCCAGACCGCCTCCGCAGCGGCCGCCGCTCTCCCCGAAGTCACGGCAGCCCACGCCTCCCTGATTCGACGTCAGCTGCCCGACTGGGCCGAGAACGCCCGCGCGGTCCTCGGCGCCCGTGGCGTCGTCGCCCCCGCGCACACCGACGGCGACTCCGGGCTGACGTACCACTTCAGCCGCGAATACCCCCTGCACCTGTGGACGGCGGGCGCCGACTGGCTGCTCAAGCCCCTCGTCGACCACGACGAGACCGACGGCACCCGCGACCCGCACACCGCCCACGCACTCGCCCAAGTCGCCCTGTTCTACGAGGACTTCCTCACCCGGACCGACGAGGAGGGCCGACTGGTCGTCGTCCCGTCGTACTCGCCGGAGAACCGCCCGGCGAACGCCAGTTGGGGCGCGATCAACGCGGCCATGGACCTCTCGGCCGCCCGGCACGCCCTGCTGACCGCCGCCGACTACCACCCGGGACCCGACGCGGACCGCTGGCGCGCCCTCGCCGACCGGCTGCCCCCGCACCGGATCAACGCCGACGGCGCCCTCGCCGAATGGGCCTGGCCCGGACTCGACGACACCTACGACCACCGCCACCTCAGCCACCTGTACGGCGTCTGGCCGCTCGACGAGATCAATCCGTACGACACCCCGGACCTCGCGGCGGCAGCCCACCGTGCCCTCGAACTCCGCGGCGCCGAGAACGACTCGGCCCACGGCCATCTGCACCACGCCCTCGTCGCCGCCCGGCTGCGCGACGGCGAACGGGTCGCGCACGCCCTCGGGCAGGTCCTCAAGGGCGACTTCTTCCACAACTCCCTGATGAGCGCGCACTACCCGAACCGCGACGTCTACAACGCCGACGCCGCGCACACCCTCCCCGCCGTGCTGATCGAGATGCTCGTGCAGTCGACCCCGGACCGCCTGGTCCTGCTGCCCGCGCTCCCGACGGCGTACCCGAAGGGCCGACTCCTCGGCATCCGCACCCGGTTCGGGGCGGAGCTCGACCTGGCCTGGAGCCCACACGAAGCGACCGCGGTGCTGCGCCCCACCCGCAGCCACCGGGTCGAACTCAGGACTTCCTCCGGCACCCGACCGCTCGACCTCGTCGCCGGAGAAGACCACGTCCTCGCCCTGGGGGCGTGGTAACCACCCCCGCAACTCCCCCCACCCATGGAAGGGACACCCATGGCAAAGAGCACTCTGCGCAAGGTCACCATGGCCGTGCTGGCCCCGGCGATGGCGATAGGCGCCACGGTCGGCCTCGCCTCCGCGCCCGCGTCGGCCGCCGTCTGGAACTCCTGCGAGCAGTACGGCAACACGACCCTGAACGGCTACACGCTCTACAACAACATCTGGGGCTCCGGCGCCGGCAGCCAGTGCATCTGGGCCAACTCCGGTACCAACTGGGGGGTTTGGGCCAACCACCCCAACACCGGCGGCATCAAGTCCTACCCCAACGCCAAGAAGGTGATCAACAAGTCGATCACCTCGCTCGGTTCACTCTCCAGCAGCTACAACGTCACGGTCCCGTCGTCCGGTTCGTACAACACGTCGTACGACATCTGGGACACCGGCTACAGGTACGAGATCATGCTCTGGGTCAACAAGACCGGGGCCGTCGGCCCGCTCGGCACCTCGCAGGGCAACGTCACGCTGGGCGGTCACACCTGGACCGTCTACAAGGGCAACAACGGCTCCAACGACGTGTTCTCCTTCGTCCGCACCTCCAACTCGACCTCCGGCACGGTCAACGTCCTGCCGATCCTGAAGTGGATCAAGGACACCAAGGGCTGGTTCGGCAACGTGACCATCGGGGACCTGCAGTTCGGCTTCGAGATCACGTCCTCGTCCGGCGGTCTGGACTTCGCCGTCAACAGCGAGAGCGTCAGCAGCAGTTGACCGGCCCGGGTGAGGTTTCATGGACCCATGCATAACCTCACCCCCCTCCGCATCACCGTGCTCGCCGCCGTCGCGGTGCTCGCCATACCGGGCACCGCGGCAGCGGCACCCGCCTCCGGGACTCCCGCATCCCCCTTGCGGCCGGTCGCCTCCCTCGCCGCAGAACGCCTCGCCACCGCCGACCTCGTGGCCGCGGCCAAGTGGGGCACCGACAGCCCCATCGACGACCCGGCGCGCGAGCAGCAGGTCCTCGACAACGTCGCCGCGCAGGCGCAGCAGATCGGCGCCGACCCCGACGAGGTCCGCCGGATCTTCCGCGACCAGATCGAGGCCAACAAGGTCGTCCAGCGCGGCCTCTACGCCGAGTGGACCGCCCACCCGGACCAGGCCCCGACCACCAAGCCCGACCTGAACGTCGTCCGACAGACCATCAACCGCATCAACACGGACCTGGTCCAGTCCCTGGCCGACACCACCCCGCAGCGCACGGCCCCGACGTGCCGCCCCGAACTCGTCGTCGCCGTCGTGGAGGTCCACCACGAGAAACACCCGGACCTGCTCCACACACGTGCGCTGGTCCGCTCCCTCGTCTCGGTCTGCCGCAACTGACGGCCCTTCTGAAGAAGGGGACCGCCCGCGCCCCTGTCTTTCAAGGGGCGCGGGGCTGTATCGATATGCGGCTCCGCCGCGTGGGCGCGACCAGCCACAACGGCGCCGCAGTCGATCAACGACCTACCGCGGCGCTTCCTGCGGAGCAACAGGCAGCCGTGCCCCGTCCCGCAGAAACAGCGGGATGCGGTCCAGCGGGGCGTCGACCGTCACGGTCGCACCGCCCTCGTACGTCTCCCCGGTCCACGCATCCGTCCAAATCGCGCCCACCGGAAGATACGTCGCCCAGGTCGTCACCCCCGCCTCCAGGACCGGCGCCACCAGCAGATCCCGCCCGAACAGATACGCGTCGTCGACCGCCCACGTCGCCGGGTCCTCCGGGAACTCCAGGAACAGCGGCCGCATGACCGGCAGCCCCTCCTCGTGCGCCTCCCGCATGACGTCCAGGACGTACGGCTTCAGACGCTCGCGCAGCCGCAGATAGCGCTCCAGGATCGCCCCGGCCTCCTCGCCGTAGGACCACACCTCGTTCGGGCCGCCGGTCATCTCCGGGCCCAGCGGCATGCCCGGGTCGCGGAAGCCGTGCAGGCGCATCAGCGGGGACAGTGCGCCGAACTGGAACCAGCGGACCATCACCTCCTGGTACGCCGGGGAGTCCGGGTCGCCCCCGTGGAAGCCGCCGATGTCCGTGTTCCACCAAGGGATGCCCGACAGCGCGGTGTTGAGACCGGCCGCGATCTGGCGGCGCAGGGTCGGGAAGTCGGTGCCGATGTCGCCGGACCACAGGGCCGCGCCGTAGCGCTGGCTGCCCGCCCAGGCCGAGCGGTTGAGCGTCACCACATCGGTCTCGCCGGAGGCGTGCAGGCCCTCGTAGAAGGTGCGGGAGTTCTCGGCCGGGTAGCTGTTGCCGACCTCCAGGCCCGGGCCCGTCCAGTAGCGCAGGTTCTCCTGGAAGCCGGGCTTCAGCTCCGGCTCGCAGGCGTCCAGCCAGAAGGCCGTGATGCCGTACGGGACAAGGTAGTTGTCGCGGACCTTCGACCACACGAAGTCACGGGCGTCGGGGTTCGTCGCGTCGTAGAAGGCCACCTGGACCGTCGACGCGACCTCCTTGTCCGGCCAGTCGGCGTGCGCCATCGGGCCGTACTGCGTGCCGATGAAGTAGCCGCGCTGCTCCATCACCGGGTGGTTCTCGCTCAGCGGCGACACCGACGGCCAGACGCTGACCACCAACTTGATGCCCAGCTCGTCCAGTTCACGGACCATCGCCGCCGGGTCCGGCCACTCCGCCGGGTCGAACTTCCACTCGCCGAGGTGCGTCCAGTGGAAGAAGTCGCAGACGATCGCCGAGATCGGCAGACCCTGGCGCTTGTACTCCCGTGCCACGGCCATGAGTTCGTCCTGCGTGCGGTAGCGCAGCTTGCACTGCCAGAAACCCGCCGCCCACTCCGGCAGCATCGGCGTACGGCCCGTCACCGCGCTGTAGCGGCGCTGCCCGTCGGCCGGAGTGCCCGCGGTGATCCAGTAGTCGATCTGCCGGGCCGAGTCGGCCACCCAGCGCGTGCCGTTGCCGGCCAGCTCCACACGGCCGATCGCCGGGTTGTTCCAGAGGAGGGTGTAGCCGCGGCTGGAGGAGAGCACCGGGATGCCGACCTCGGCGTTGCGCTGGACCAGGTCCAGGACCAGGCCCTTCTGGTCGAAGCGGCCGTGCTGGTGCTGACCGAGGCCGTACAGCTTCTCGTCGTCGTAGGCGGCGAAACGCTGCTCCAGCCGGTGGTGGCCGTTGCCGACGGCCGTGTACAACCGTGACCCCGGCCACCAGAAGTGGGCGCGGGCCTCGGCCAGGAGCTCCGTGGAGTCGTCGGTGCGCAGGAAGCGGATCAGGCCCTCGGCGTCGACCTCGACGGTCAGTGCGCCGACGGTCAACTGCCCTTCCCCGTCACCGATCTTGACGCTGCTCTCGGTGGCCGGCGCCTCGTCGAGCAGGGCGCCCGGCAGGCCCTCGAGGATCGGGCCGCCGAGCCGGGCTCGGACCCGGACCGCGTCCGGACCCCACGGCTCGATGCGCAGGGTCTCCTGGCGGCCGCTCCACTCCAGCGCGCCGTCGCGCTCGCGGAAGGTGCCGACGGTGGG
Organism: Streptomyces sp. NPDC047043; assembly: GCF_040644055.1. Taxonomy (NCBI): domain Bacteria; kingdom Bacillati; phylum Actinomycetota; class Actinomycetes; order Kitasatosporales; family Streptomycetaceae; genus Streptomyces; species Streptomyces sp. NPDC047043. Next base: position 33,365 of record NZ_JBEYVO010000024.1, on the reverse strand, counting down.
CGACGACTGCGCGAGGCTCACCGTGCCGTGACTGGTCTGGTTTTCGGCAGGCTGGTTCACGAGGGGTGCTCCCGAAAGGACATGAGGGTGCCCGCGGGGGCACCGGAAATGGGGTCAGGAGGTGCGTCGTCAGGTGTTGCGGGCGGTGGGTCAGGAGGTGCTGGAGGGCGCCGGTCCCGTGCTCGCCCGTACCGTCAACTCCGGTGCGATCAGCACGACTTCCTCCTCGCCGCGGCCGTCGAGCTTGGCGACCAGACGCTCCACGGCGTGCCGGCCCATCTCCTGCGCGGGGATGGCGACGGACGTGAGCCGCACCGAGGCCTGGACGGCCACCTGGTCCGGGCAGATCCCCACCACGGACACGTCCTCGGGCACGGCACGGCCCTGCTGGCGCAGCAGGGCGAGCAGCGGCTCGACCGCCGACTCGTTCTGCACGACGAACCCGGTGGTGCCCGGCCGCTCGTCGAGGATGCGGGCGAGGGTGACGGCCATCGCGTCGTAGCCGCCCTCGCACGGCCGGTGCAGCACCCGGATGCCCAACTCCCGGGACCGGGAACGGAGTCCGTCGAGGGTGCGCTCGGCGAAGCCGGTGTGCCGCTCGTAGACCGCGGGGGCCTCGCCGATGACAGCGATGTCGCGGTGGCCGAGCATCGCCAGATGCTCCACGCACAACGCGCCCGTCGCCTTGAAGTCGAGGTCGACGCAGGTCAGTCCGGAGGTGTCGGCGGGCAGTCCGATCAGCACCGACGGCTGGTCGGTGCCCCGCAGCAACGGCAGCCGCTCGTCGTCGAGTTCGACGTCCATCAGGATCATCGCGTCGGCGAGCCCGCTGCCGGTGACCCGGCGCACGGCGTCGGGGCCCTCCTCGCCGGTCAGCAGCAGCACGTCGTACCCGTGCGTCCGGGCCGTCGTGGCGACCGCGATCGCGATCTCCATCATCACCGGCACATACATGTCGGTGCGCAGCGGGACCATCAGCGCGATGATGTTCGACCGGCTGCTGGCCAGGGCCCGGGCGCCCGCGTTCGGGTGGTAGCCGAGCTCGCGGATGCTCTGCTCGACCCGCTGCCGGGTGGTGGTGGAGATGGACCGCTTGCCGCTGAGGACATAGCTCACCGTGCTCGCCGAGACTCCGGCGTGCTGGGCGACCTCGGCGAGGGTGACCATCCAGCTCTCCAAGCGGTGTGAAGCGCTTCGACAGTGCGCATTGCTTACAGGGGCGGGTGTGAGGGTGGTTCGACACTAGCTCTGGCGGAGGCGAGTGTCCATAGGCTGTCGAAGCGCTTCGACAGCTTTCTTTTCCGTCGTGTCGTTTCTGGGAGCGCGGCAACCTGCCCGGCCCTCGGTGGCCACTGACTGGTCGTACGCGAACCGTCCCCCGGAAGGACCCCCGATGCAACACCGCAGACCGCGCCTGTCCAAGAAGAGGAAGACCCTCCTCGCCTCCGCGGTCGCCCTCGCGGCCGCCGCCGGTGTCACGGTCGCGCAGGCCGGCGAGACGGACAAGAAGTGCACGGCCTTCGACACGATCACGCTCGGCAAGTACTACGTCAACAACAACCTCTGGGGTCAGGACAAGGCCACCGGCAGCCAGTGCGTCTGGGACGACTCGCAGTCCGGCTCGACGATCTCCTGGGGCACGAACTACTCCTGGGCCAACAACAGCAAGGGCACCGACGCGGACGTGAAGTCGTACGCGAGCACGGTCCTCGGCTGGCACTGGGGCTGGAAGGTCGACAAGGCGACCACCGGACTGCCGCTCCGCGTGGGCGACCGCAAGAAGGTCACCACCACCTGGGACTTCTCGCTGCCGTCCGACCCGGGCACCATGAACGTCTCGTACGACCTGTGGCTGCACGCCAAGAACAACGCGGACTGGCAGGACCAGCCCACCGACGAAATCATGATCTGGCTCAACCGCCAGGGCGGCGCGGGCCCTCTCGGCACCAAGTACGGCAGCGTCAGCCTCGGCGGCTCGATGTGGGACATCTACCGGGGTGACATCGGCTGGAACGTCTACTCCTTCGTCCGCCGCGCCAACACCAGCAAGGCCACGCTCAACCTCGACGACTTCACCCAGGCACTCGTACGGCGCAAGCTGCTCGCGAACGACAAATACGTCTCCGGCATCGAGTCCGGCACCGAGGTCTTCAAGGGCACAGGGCGTCTGGACACCAAGTCGTACTCCGTCAACATCGGCTGAACGGCTGCGCGAAGGGTGGTGGGGGCGCCCGGGATCGGGTACATACGATCGGGTAGCACCCGTCGGTAACCAATTACGGTCCAAGATCCCGATTCGCGGCGAGGTGAGCCTCATGTCCGCCAGCCCCACCGACTCTGCTGGACGCCCTACCGTCTCCGAACGTGAGGCCCGCCAGGTGGCGGAGGCGGCCCGGGAACAGGAATGGCGCAAGCCCAGCTTCGCCAAGGAACTGTTCCTCGGCCGCTTCCGCCTGGACCTGGTCCACCCGCACCCGACCCCGCCCACCGAGGACGTGGAGCGCGGGGAGGAGTTCCTCGCCAAGCTCCGCGACTTCTGCGAGACCAAGGTCGACGGCGCCCTCATCGAGCGCGAGGCCCTTATCCCCGACGAGGTCATCAACGGCCTCAAGGAGATCGGCGCCCTCGGCATGAAGATCGACACCAAGTACGGCGGCCTCGGCCTGACCCAGGTGTACTACAACAAGGCGCTCGCGCTGGCGGGCTCGGCCTGCCCCGCGATCGGCGTGCTGCTGTCGGCGCACCAGTCGATCGGCGTACCGCAGCCGCTGAAGCTGTTCGGCACGCAGGAGCAGAAGGAGCAGTTCCTGCCGCGGTGCGCCCGCACCGACATCAGCGCCTTCCTGCTCACCGAGCCGGACGTCGGCTCCGACCCGGCGCGGCTGGCGACCACCGCGGTGCCCGACGGGGACGACTACGTCCTCGACGGGGTGAAGCTGTGGACCACCAACGGCGTCGTCGCCGACTTGCTGGTCGTGATGGCACGGGTGCCGAAGAGCGAGGGCCACAAGGGCGGTATCACCGCCTTCGTCGTCGAGACCAACTCGCCCGGCATCACCGTCGAGAACCGCAACGCCTTCATGGGCCTGCGCGGCATCGAGAACGGCGTCACCCGCTTCCACCAGGTCCGGGTCCCGGCGGCGAACCGCATCGGTCCGGAGGGCGCGGGCCTCAAGATCGCGCTCACGACCTTGAACACCGGCCGGCTGTCCCTCCCCGCCTCCTGTGTGGCCGCCGGCAAGTGGTGCCTGAAGATCGCCCGTGAGTGGTCTGCCGCGCGCGAGCAGTGGGGCAAGCCGATCGCCCACCACGAGGCGGTCGGCCAGAAGATCTCCTTCATCGCGGCGACCACCTTCGCCCTGGAGGCCGTACTCGACCTGTCCTCGCAGATGGCCGACGAGGACCGCAACGACATCCGCATCGAGGGCGCCCTGGCCAAGCTCTACGCCTCCGAGATGGCCTGGCTGATCGCCGACGAACTCGTCCAGATCCGCGGCGGCCGCGGATTCGAGACGGCGGCCTCCCTGGCCGCCCGCGGCGAACGCGCCGTCCCCGCCGAACAGGTCCTGCGCGACCTGCGCATCAACCGCATCTTCGAGGGCTCGACGGAGATCATGCATCTCCTCATCGCCCGCGAGGCGGTCGACGCCCACCTGACCGTGGCCGGCGACCTCATCGACCCCGAGAAGTCCTTGCAGGACAAGGCGAAGGCAGGCGCGAACGCGGGCGTCTTCTACGCCAAGTGGCTACCGAAGCTCGTCGCCGGACCAGGTCAACTCCCGGTCTCCTACGGCGAGTTCAAGCACGATGTCGACCTCTCGCCGCACCTGCGCTACGTCGAACGGCACGCCCGCAAGCTGGCCCGCTCCACCTTCTACGCCATGTCCCGCTGGCAGGGAAAGATGGAGACCAAGCAGGGCTTCCTCGGCCGGATCGTCGACATCGGCGCGGAGCTCTTCGCCATGAGCGCGGCCTGCGTACGTGCCGAGCTCCTGCGCAGCCAGGGCAACCACGGCCGCGAGGCCTACCAGCTGGCCGACGTCTTCTGCCGCCAGTCCCGCATCCGCGTCGAGGAACTCTTCAACCGCCTGTGGACCAACACCGACGACCTCGACCGCAAGCTGGTCAAGGGCGTCATGTCCGGCACGTACGAATGGCTGGAGGAGGGCATCGTCGACCCGTCGGGCGAGGGGCCGTGGATCGCCGACGCCACCCCCGGAGCCTCGGAGAAGGAGAACATGCACCGGCCGATCCGGTGACCGACGCATGACAGCGCGTCGCCCCTCGGATCCCCCCGAGGGGGGACGCGCTGTCCTCACACACCGTCCTTACGGCAACAATGGAGGGATGAGCGACAGTCCAGCCCAACTCGCCGACCCGCACCTCGTCTACGACCCCGTGGCGGGCAGCGGCCCGAAGGACGTGGTGATCCTCGGCTCCACCGGGTCGATCGGCACCCAGGCCATCGACCTCGTACTGCGCAATCCCGACCGGTTTCGGGTCACCGGCCTGTCCGCGAACGGCGGCCGGGTCGCCCTCCTCGCCGAGCAGGCGTACCAGCTGCGGGTGCGGACCGTCGCGGTGGCCCGCGAGGACGTCGTACCGGCGCTGCGGGAGGCCCTGCAGGCCCAGTACGGCACGGGCGAGACGCTCCCCGAGATCCTCGCCGGAGCGGAGGCGGCCACCCAGCTCGCCGCCTCCGACTGCCACACCGTCCTGAACGGCATCACCGGCTCGATCGGCCTCGCCCCGACCCTCGCCGCCCTGGAGGCGGGCCGCACCCTCGCGCTCGCCAACAAGGAGTCGCTCATCGTCGGCGGCCCGCTGGTCAAGGCGCTCGCCAAGCCGGGGCAGATCATTCCGGTCGACTCGGAGCACGCGGCGCTCTTCCAGGCGCTCGCGGCCGGCACGCGCGCCGACGTACGCAAGCTGGTCGTGACGGCCTCCGGCGGCCCCTTCCGCGGTCGTACGAAGGAACAGCTGGCGAACGTGACGGTCGAGGACGCGCTCGCGCACCCGACCTGGGCCATGGGGCCCGTGATCACGATCAACTCCGCGACCCTCGTCAACAAGGGCCTGGAGGTCATCGAGGCACACCTTCTCTACGACATTCCCTTCAGTCGCATTGAGGTGGTCGTGCACCCGCAGTCGTATGTCCACTCGATGATTGAGTTCACGGACGGATCGACAATCGCCCAGGCGACGCCCCCCGACATGCGGGGGCCCATCGCCATCGGCCTCGGCTGGCCCGAGCGCGTCCCCGACGCGGCACCGGCCTTCGACTGGAGCACGGCGTCGACCTGGGAGTTCTTCCCGCTCGACAATGACGCGTTCCCGTCGGTCGACCTGGCCCGGCACGTGGGCGAGCTCGCGGGCACCGCCCCGGCGGTGTTCAATGCGGCCAACGAGGAGTGCGTGGAGGCGTTCCGCGGTGGCGCACTGCCGTTCAACGGGATCATGGAGACGGTGACCAGGGTGGTGCAGGAACACGGCACGCCGGTCACGGGAACTTCACTCACCGTGTCGGACGTCCTCGAAGCGGAGAGCTGGGCGCGCAGGCGTGCCCGGGAACTGGCGGCACAGACGGCGGAGGCCCGTGCATGACGACCCTGATGTTCATCCTCGGGATAGTGGTCTTCGCGTTCGGCCTGCTCGTCTCGATCGCGTGGCACGAGCTGGGGCACCTGTCGACCGCCAAGCTCTTCGGCATCCGTGTGCCCCAGTACATGGTCGGCTTCGGCCCGACCATCTGGTCGCGCAAGAAGGGCGACACCGAGTACGGGATCAAGGCCATCCCGTTCGGCGGCTACATCCGCATGATCGGCATGTTCCCGCCGGGCCCGGACGGCCGCCTGGAAGCCCGGTCCACCTCGCCCTGGCGCGGCATGATCGAGGACGCCCGCTCGGCGGCCTTCGAGGAGCTCAGGCCCGGTGACGAGACCCGCCTCTTCTACACGCGCAAGCCGTGGAAGCGGGTCATCGTGATGTTCGCGGGCCCGTTCATGAACCTGATCCTCGCGATCGGGCTGTTCCTGACCGTCCTGATGGGCTTCGGCATCCAGCAGCAGACCAACACCGTCGCCTCCGTCTCGCCGTGCGTCATCGCGCAGAGCGAGAACCGCGACACCTGCAAGAAGTCCGACCCGGCCTCCCCGGCCGCGGCCGCGGGCCTGAAGCAGGGCGACAAGATCGTTTCCTTCAACGGCGCCAGGACGGACGACTGGAACACCCTCTCCGACCTGATCCGCGTCAGCGCCGGCAAGGAGGTCGCGATCGTCGTCGACCGCAAGGGCCAGGAGCTGACCCTGCACGCGAAGATCGCCACCAACCAGGTCGCGAAGAAGGACTCCAGCGGGACCTACGTCCAGGGCCAGTACGTCAAGGCCGGCTTCCTCGGCTTCAGCGCGGCCACCGGCGTCGTCAAACAGGACTTCGGCGACTCCGTCACCTGGATGACCGACCGGGTCGGCGACGCCGTCGACTCCATCGCGTCCCTGCCCGCCAAGATCCCGGCCCTGTGGGACGCGGCCTTCGGTGACGGCCCGCGCGAGCCGGACTCCCCGATGGGCATCGTCGGCGCGGCCCGCGTCGGCGGCGAGATCGCGACCCTCGACATCCCGGCCTCACAGCAGCTCGCCATGTTCGTCATGCTGCTCGCGGGCTTCAATCTCTCCCTGTTCCTGTTCAACATGCTTCCGCTGCTGCCGCTGGACGGCGGCCATATCGCAGGCGCGCTCTGGGAGTCGCTGCGGCGGAGCGTGGCGCGGGTGCTGCGCCGGCCGGACCCGGGTCCGTTCGACGTGGCGAAGCTGATGCCGGTGGCCTACGTGGTGGCGAGCGTCTTCGTCTGCTTCACCCTGCTGGTGCTCGTGGCCGACGTCGTCAACCCGGTGAAGATCAGCTAGGGGCCGGTACTTCACGTTCGGGTGACGATCCGCAGGAGCCGCCGCTGGAGGCCGATTCCGGCGAACAGCACGGCTCCTGCGCCGCTCCGTTGCTCGGCCATGAGGTCGCCGAAGGCGCCGTCCGCCTCCGGAGCCGGAGCCGGAGGACGGCTTGCGGACGGGCCGCTCGGCAGGGCTCGACCGGTCGAGCTCCGGCCGGGCCCCGAGGGTGCGGACCGCCGGCGCGGCGGCCACGACCCGTACCGGTTCGCTCAGCCTGGCCGGGGGCGGGGCGCAAGGGCGGGCCCCGAAACCAGGCGCCGAATCCCTGCACCGCCCACCGACGCCGGCCGAGCGCGGGCGCCGAGACCATGCTCAGCGAGACCTCGCCGCCTTCCTCGAGGGCGATCAGCGTGCTCGGCTCGGGTTCCGACGACGGCGGCGGTCCCCTCGATGCCCTCGACGATCCACCGACGGCTCGCGCGCCCGGGCGGCCCGCCGGACGCCCCTCCGAGGAAGACGTCGTACGGATGCCGCTGCCGGATCAACTCGCGCAGTACGTCCTCGATTTCCCCGTCGGCCTCGGTGACGGGGCTTCCGTCGCCCTTGGCCCGCACGGCGAGCCCGCCGGTGGATGAGAGATGCCGTAGCGCAATGGCGTCGGCCGTGTCCGCCAGGCGATGCGCAGGCGCCAGATCTCCGTGACGGTCACCCGTGATGGTCATCACAACGCGAGAGCATGACCCGCCGATCAGGGTCCATGCCAGGTCGGCGGTCGTGCCCCGCCATCGGGTGGACGTCCACCACGCTGTGTGCCGCCGTTCATGTCCGTGCCGTAATCTCGAAGCTCGGAGCCCGCTGATTACGGGACCGGACCTTGATCCACGACTTGGGGTTGCACAGCAGATGACTGCGATTTCTCTCGGCATGCCGTCCGTTCCGACCAGGGTTGCCGAGCGTCGGAAGAGCCGGCAGATCCAGGTCGGGACCGTGGCCGTGGGCGGGGACGCGCCCGTGTCCGTGCAGTCCATGACCACGACCCGTACGTCGGACATCGGCTCGACCCTCCAGCAGATCGCCGAACTGACCGCCTCCGGCTGCCAGATCGTGCGGGTCGCCTGCCCCACCCAGGACGACGCGGACGCGCTCGCCACCATCGCGAAGAAGTCGCAGATCCCGGTCATCGCCGACATCCACTTCCAGCCCAAGTACGTCTTCGCCGCCATCGAGGCCGGCTGCGCCGCGGTCCGCGTCAACCCCGGCAACATCAAGCAGTTCGACGACAAGGTCAAGGAGATCGCGCGGGCCGCCAAGGACCACGGCACCCCGATCCGCATCGGCGTCAACGCCGGCTCCCTGGACCGGCGCCTGCTGCAGAAGTACGGCAAGGCGACCCCGGAGGCCCTCGTCGAGAGCGCCCTGTGGGAGGCGTCCCTCTTCGAGGAGCACGACTTCCGGGACATCAAGATCTCCGTCAAGCACAACGACCCGGTCGTCATGATCGAGGCCTACAAGCAGCTCGCCGCCCAGTGCGACTACCCGCTGCACCTCGGTGTCACCGAGGCGGGCCCGGCGTTCCAGGGCACCATCAAGTCGGCCGTCGCCTTCGGCGCCCTCCTCTCCCAGGGCATCGGCGACACGATCCGCGTCTCCCTCTCGGCCCCGCCGGTCGAGGAGGTCAAGGTCGGCAACCAGATCCTGGAGTCCCTGAACCTCAAGCAGCGCGGTCTGGAGATCGTCTCCTGCCCGTCCTGCGGCCGCGCCCAGGTCGACGTCTACAAGCTGGCCGAGGAGGTCACCGCGGGTCTGACCGGCATGGAGGTCCCGCTCCGCGTCGCCGTCATGGGCTGTGTCGTCAACGGCCCGGGCGAGGCCCGTGAGGCCGACCTCGGCGTCGCCTCCGGCAACGGCAAGGGCCAGATCTTCGTCAAGGGCGAGGTCATCAAGACCGTCCCCGAGTCCAAGATCGTGGAGACCCTCATCGAGGAGGCCATGAAGCTGGCCGAGCAGATGGAGGCGGCCGGCGTCGCCTCCGGCGAGCCCGAGGTCTCCGTCGCCGGCTGACGCCGGCAGGCGCCCCGATACATCCCTACGCCCCGCCACATCCCTTGTGGCGGGGCGTAAGTGTTGTTTCCAGTTGTGCTTCCAGCTCTCTTGACAGCTCCGATGTATGGCGGGAAGTTATGGGCCGCACCGGCTCAACTGTCCCATGTGATACGTGCACGCCCGCCTATACGTCGGATGACCAAGGTGACCGTATGAGACGCCGCAAGCTGCTCGTCCTCTGGATCGCCCTTCTCGCCCTGCTGTGCACGGCCCCCGCGGCCAACGCGGGCGCCAACGCCGAGGCCGCCGAACCGTCGCCGCCCCGCCAGACCGTGCTCCGCAACGCCACCGCCGGACTCTTCCTGCACTGGGGCATGTTCACCGCCCCCAAGCACTACGACTGCGCGTCCTGGGAGCAGGCCGTCACCGACGGCGGCTGGAGTCCCGAGTACTGGGTCGACGAGGCCCGCAAGATCCGCGCGAGCTACATCGTGCTCGCCACCTTCCACTCCCGCCTCGGCTACGCCCGCCCCTGGCCCTCGCAGATCCCCGGCTCCTGCTCCACGAAGCGCGACATCCTCGGCGAACTGATCAAGGCCGCCTCCGCCAAGGGCCTCAAGGTCATCCTCTATATGACCGACGACCCCAAATGGCACGACGAACAGGGCATCGAGACCCTCGACTCCGCCGCCTACTCCGCCCACAAGGGCCACGACGTCGACCTCACCACCCGCGAGGGCTTCGGCGAGTTCAGCTACGACAACTTCTTCGAAGTCATGCGCAACTACCCGAAGCTGTCCGGCTTCTGGATCGACAACGACAACGAGTACTGGGAGCAGCACCAGCTCTACGAGCAGATCCGGCAGCTGCGCCCCGACATGACGCTGAGCAACAACAACGAGGACACCCCGATCATGGACATGGTGTCCCACGAGCAGAAGACCGGTATGACCCCGCCGTACGACCAGCCCTCGGCGATCTGGACACCCATGCCCCGCCTGACCGAGTCCTGCTACAAGGTCCCCGACACGGGCAGTTGGTGGTACGACGGCCAGGACCGCCCGGTCTCCACCCTCCTCAACGTCGACCGCTACATCGCCAACGCCGGCAACTCCATCAGGTCCCTCATGGACTTCACCGCCATGGTGAACGGCCGGTTCCCGTCCCAGCAGGAGCAGTTCATCGACCTCATGAAGGACTACCTCCCGCCCATCTGGGAGTCCCTGCACGGCGTCGACGGCGGCGGCTTCATGTACGGCGGCATGCAGCCGGGCCGTTGGAACGACGGCTCGTACGGCTATGTCACGGTCAGCCGTGCGGACCGCCGGACACAGTACGTCCACGTCACCACCGGGCCGACCACCGGCGACCAGGTGCGCATCCGCGACAACGGCTACCGCATCGAGCGGATCACCGACCTGCGCACCGGCAAGCGCCTCCACTTCGACCAGCGCGACGGCACCCTCGCCATCAAGGGCATCGCCGACTGGGACCCGTACGACACCGTCTTCAAGGTGCGCACGGCCGCGCACCGTGAGGGCGTCCACCCCACCCGCACGGTCCGAGCGAGCGAACCCGCCCTCGCCGACGGCGACTTCACCACGTACACCGACAACGCCGGTGTGCTGCCGGTGAGTTACACCCTCGACCTGGGGCATGTCCGCAAGGCCGACTTCCTCGGGATAAACCAGCGCGAGTGGTCGCCGACGTACAACAGGGAGACCTTCGGGCGGAAGGAGGACTCCGCGCGCATCAAGGACTACACGGTGTCCGTGAGTGACGACGGTTCGACTTGGCGTGACATCAGGGCCGGTGTGCTCGAAAGCGCCCGCGGGGTGCGGTTCGTGGACCTCGGCGAGAGCCTGCGCACCCGCTACATCCGGCTGGACGTACAGACCACCTGGGCCGCCGCAACCGTCCCCGCTTTCCACCGCCAACTGCGGATCGACGAGGTGGAGGTCGGCCACGGTCACCCCGTGGGCCACGGCTGACGCCGGTGTCCCGTCGCGCCGTCCCATCGGGCGGCGCGGCACAAATTCGGCAGGTACAGTGCGGAGATCAGCAGAACCCTCAGGGTGAGGCCCCGCACGTGTTGACCCAGACCACCTCCCGGGTGCTCGAACCGAGCGACCTGGACGCCGCGCTCGCCGTCCTCGACCGCGAGCCGGTCGCGAACGCCTTCGTGACGTCGCGGGTCCAGATCGCCGGCCTCGACCCGTGGCGGCTCGGCGGCGAGATGTGGGGCTTCTACGAGGAGGGCATGCTCACCTCCCTCTGCTACGCCGGCGCCAACCTGGTCCCGATCTGCGCCACCCCGCGCGCCGTGCGCGCCTTCGCCGACCGCGCGCGCAGGGCCGGCCGGCGGTGCTCCTCCATCGTCGGCCCCGTGGAGCCCACCACCCAGCTCTGGCGCCTGCTCGAACCCAGCTGGGGCCCGGCCCGCGAGGTCCGCGCCCACCAGCCGCTCATGGTCACCGACCGCATGCCCGCCGACATCGCCCCGGATCCCTACGTCCGCCGCATCCGCAAGGACGAGATGGAGACGATCATGCCGGCGTGCGTGGCGATGTTCACCGAGGAGGTGGGTGTCTCGCCGCTGGCGGGAGACGGCGGGCTGCTCTACCAGGCGAGGGTGGCCGAACTGGTCGGCTCCGGCCGCTCCTTCGCCCGCCTCGACGAGCACGGCAAGGTCGCCTTCAAGGCGGAGATCGGCGCGGCGACCGCCCAGGCCTGCCAGATCCAGGGCGTGTGGGTGGCCCCCGAATACCGGGGGAAGGGCCTCGCGGCACCGGGCATGGCGGCGGTGCTGCGCTACGCCCTGGCGGACGTGGCCCCGATCGTCAGCCTGTACGTCAACGACTTCAATACGCCGGCCAGGAGGACCTACCGCAGGGTGGGCTTCCAGGAGGTCGGCGCGTTCATGAGCGTGCTCTTCTAGCCGCTGTTCACAGTGCTGTTCTGACCCTCGTACGAGACCTGTAGTCTCCCCGGCATGCTGCACTTTCCCGGTCATGGTCATCGCCGCCGGCCCGACGACGTCGTGATCGGTCCGCTCGATCTGTCCGCCCGGGTCGACGAGGCCCTTGCAGTGCAGGCCGTCGCGTTCGGACTGGGCGCGGACGAGGTCGCCGTACGCCGCCAGATCGTGCTGCGCCACATGACGTACCCGGGAGCCCGCGCACTCGGCGCCACCATCGAGGGCCGCCTGATCGGGTTCGTCTACGGCATGCCCAACGACCGCACCCACTGGTGGTCGACCGTCGTGGAGCCCTACCTCCGCGCCCAGGGCCACGACGGCTGGCTCGACGACTCCTTCGTGATCACCGAGCTGCACGTCCACCCCGGCCACCAGAACCACGGCATCGGCCGTTCCCTGATCACCACCATCACCGACGGCGCCGCCGAACCCCGCTCGATCCTCTCCGCGATCGACGTCGACAGTCCTGCCCGCGGCCTCTACCGCTCCCTCGGCTACCAGGATCTGGCCCGCCAGGTCCTCTTCCCGAGCGCCCCGAAGCCGTACGCAGTGATGGGCGCCCCGCTGCCGCTGCGCCGCCGGTAACGGATTTCCACCGGCACAGCAAGCGCGGCTAACCTCCTAGGGGGTGCCCGACACATTCCCGCCTGCCGCGTGGGGTCTGGCACGCACGCTCGCCGCGTTGCCGAACCGCCCACGTGGCTCCGCCACGAGGGCGCTCCGGCGCCTTGCGATCGCACGCACCAGACCGCGCGCGGCCCGCCCTTCGGGCGGACGACGGGAATGTGTCGGGCACCCCCTAGCCATCACCCTTTCCCGGCAGGAGTACGAGAACCATGGCGAACGCACCGGTCCAGCGCATGTCCCAGTTGATGGCGAAGACGCTGCGCGACGACCCGGCGGACGCCGAGGTCCTCAGCCACAAGCTGCTCGTGCGCGCCGGCTACGTGCGCCGCACGGCGGCCGGCATCTGGTCGTGGCTGCCCCTCGGCAAGAAGGTCCTCGCCAACGTCGAGCGGATCGTCCGTGAGGAGATGGACGCGATCGGCGCCCAGGAGGTGCTGCTCCCCGCCCTGCTGCCGCGGGAGCCGTACGACGCCACGGGCCGCTGGGACGAGTACGGCGCCGAGCTGTTCCGCCTGAACGACCGCAAGGGCGGCGACTACCTCCTCGGCCCGACCCACGAGGAGATCTTCACCCTGCTGGTGAAGGACCAGGCGTCCTCCTACAAGGACCTGCCGGTCATCCTCTACCAGATCCAGCACAAGTACCGTGACGAGGCCCGCCCGCGGGCCGGCATCCTGCGCGGCCGCGAGTTCCTGATGAAGGACTCGTACTCCTTCGACACCGAGGACGAGGGCCTGGCCCAGTCCTACGCCCTGCACCGCCAGGCCTACCAGCGCGTCTTCGAGCGCCTGGGCCTCGACTACCGCATCTGCGCCGCGACCGCGGGCGCGATGGGCGGCTCCAAGTCGGAGGAGTTCCTCGCCCCGGCCGAGGCCGGCGAGGACACCTTCGCCGACTGCCCGAACTGCGACTTCGCGGCCAACACCGAGGCGATCACGTACGAGCTGAAGCCGGTGGACGCCGCCGGCGTGGCCGCGCTCGAGGAGATCCCCACCCCGGACACCCCGACCATCGAGACCCTCGCCGCCCACCTCGGCGTCGAGGCCTCCGCCACCCTCAAGAACCTCCTCGTGAAGGTCGACGGCGAGATCGTGGCCGTCGGCGTCCCGGGCGACCGCGAGGTCGACATGGGCAAGGTCGAGGCGCACTTCGCGCCCGCCGTCGTCGAGATGGTCACCGAGGCGGACTTCGCGGGCCGCCCGGACCTGGTCCGCGGTTACGTCGGTCCGCAGGGCCTGGGCGAGAAGGTCAAGTACATCGCCGACCCGCGCGTGGCCCCCGGCACCGCCTGGATCACCGGCGCCAACAAGGAAAGCACGCACGCCAAGAACGTCGTGGCGGGCCGTGACTTCGAGGTCGACCAGTACGTCGACGTCGTGGTCGTCCAGGAGGGCGACCCGTGCCCGAAGTGCGGCACCGGCCTCAAGCTGGACCGCGCCATCGAGATCGGCCACATCTTCCAGCTCGGCCGCAAGTACGCCGACGCCCTCAAGCTCGACGTCCTCGGCCAGAACGGCAAGCCGGTCCGCGTCACCATGGGCTCCTACGGCATCGGCGTCTCCCGCGCGGTCGCGGCCCTCGCCGAGCAGACCGCCGACGAGCAGGGCCTGTGCTGGCCGGCCGAGGTCGCCCCGGCCGACGTGCACGTGGTCGCCGCGGGCAAGGCGCTGCAGATCGAACTCGCCCTCGAGGTCTCCGAGAAGCTGCGCGCCGCCGGCCTCCGTGTCCTCGTCGACGACCGCGCCGGTGTCTCCCCGGGCGTGAAGTTCACGGACGCCGAGCTCATCGGTGTCCCGCAGATCCTGGTCGCGGGCCGCCGCTCCGCCGAGGGCGTCCTGGAGCTGAAGGACCGCAGGAGCGGTGAGCGCGAGGAGCTGACGGTGGACGAGGCGATCGCCCGGCTGACCGCTTAAAGGAACTCCTCAGAAACGTCTCTGGGCTCCTAAAGGGAGCTCACAGACTTCTCTCAGGCCGTTCCCCGACCGTAGGGCGTGACAGAACGTCACTACGGCTCGGGAGGGGTACGGCCATGGAAGGCAGAGGCAGGGAGCGAGGCGCCGCCGCGCTGGTCCGCAGAGGGGCCCGGCGCACGGCGGCCACCGCGGCGGCGGTCACACTGGCGGCCGCCGCCGGCATGTTCGCGCTGATCGGCACGATGGACACGGACACCAGCGCCGTGTCCTCGACGACGAGCAGCAGCACCGGCTCGAGCAGCAGCACGGACTCGTCCTCGTCGGACAGCTCGACGTCGTCCGGCAGCAGCTCCGCCACGGACGACTCCTCGTCGAGCAGCAGTTCCTCGGACAACTCCTCGGCCTCCGGCGGCCTCACGTCCTCGAATGGCAGTGGCTCCGCCGACTCCAGCTCGGGGGCGTCGTGATGAGCGCGCTGCTGAAGACCCGCACCACGGCCGCGACCGAGTGGCGTGCTCTCGGCACCACGGTCCGCCTGGTGGTCACCGACCCCGCCCTGCTGGACTCCTGCAACCTGCTCCTCGCCCGGCACCTCGCCGAGGTCGACGCGGCCTGCAGCCGTTTCCGCGCGGACTCGGAGCTGGCCGCGCTCGACGAGACGGCGGGCCGCCCGGTCCGGGTCAGCCCGCTGCTCGCGGAGGCCCTCGCGGTCGCCCTGCGCGCTGCCGAGGCGACCGACGGAGCCGTGGACCCCACGGTCGGTTCGGCGATGGAAGCGATCGGCTACGACCGCGACTTCACCCTCGTCCGGGAGGACGACCGCCCGGTACGGCTCACGGTGAAGCGGGCCCCGGGCTGGCGCACCGTGACGCTCGACCGTGCGACGGGCACGGTCACCGTCCCGCCCGGCGTCCGCCTCGACCTGGGCGCCACGGCGAAGGCCTGGGCCGCCGACAAGGCCGCCGCGATGCTCGCCGAGGCGTCCGGCTGCGGAGTCCTGGTGAGCCTGGGCGGCGACACGGCCGTCGCGGGCAAGGCACCGGCCGGCGGCTGGCAGATCCGCGTCCAGGACGTCACCGGCCCGGTCGACGAGACGCCGACGCAGGGCCCGTACGCCATGGTCGGCCTGCACAGCGGAGGCCTCGCCACCTCGGGCACGGCCGCCCG
Source organism: Streptomyces sp. NPDC047043 (assembly GCF_040644055.1). Taxonomy (NCBI): domain Bacteria; kingdom Bacillati; phylum Actinomycetota; class Actinomycetes; order Kitasatosporales; family Streptomycetaceae; genus Streptomyces; species Streptomyces sp. NPDC047043. The sequence goes on along the minus strand of NZ_JBEYVO010000024.1, from coordinate 17,751 downwards.
CAACTGGCGCCGCAGCGGCCACGACCTGCATCACATCGTCGACCCCCGCACGGGCCTGCCCGTCCGCTCCCCGTGGCGCACTGTCTCGGTCGCCGCCACCACCTGCGCCGACGCCAACGCGGCAACGACCGCGTCCTTGGTGAGGGGTGCAGGTGCGGAGCGCCGGCTGACCCGGATGGGGCTGCAGGCGCGATTGGTGAGCCAAGAGGGCCTGGTCATCACAACGCCGGGCTGGCCAACTGCCCCAGGGGCGCGGGGCTGTACCGATGAGCGGCTCCGCCGCGGGGCGCGCTCAGCCACCCACCGGGGGGCAGCCGAATGACGAGCGAAACCCTCTGGTACGCCAACCGTGCCACCGGCGCCGTCTGCCTTGTCCTCTTCACGATCGTCGTCCTGCTCGGCATCGCCGTGAAGCTCCGCGGCAAACTCCCCGGCCTCCCCCGCTTCGGCACCGTCAGCCTCCACCGCACCCTCTCCCTCTCCGCGACCGCCTTTCTGGCCCTGCACATCGCACTCGCGGTGATCGACAGCTACGTCGACATCACCGTCGTGGATGTCCTGATCCCCTTCGTGTCGGACTACCAGCCCCTGTGGCTCGGCCTCGGCACGGTCGCCCTCGACCTGATGCTGGCGGTACTGATCACCAGCCTGCTCCGCGCCCGGATGGGCCACCGCACCTGGCGCGCGATCCACTGGCTCGCGTACGCCTCGTGGCCCGTCGCCCTGATCCACGGCATCGGCATCGGCACGGACACCGGCACCGACTGGATGACCTGGCTGACCATCGCCTGCGTGGCCGCCGTCCTCACCGCCGGAGGCATCCGCGTGGCGCACTCCGCCCGCGCACCCCGCCGCACCCCCGCCGCCCTTCTCCGCACCGCCGAGGGAGCCCGCTCATGACCGCCACCTTCCCCGACCTCTACATGTCCCCGCGCCTGCTCGCCCCCGGCGGCACCCCGGCCGACCTCCCCACCCACGAACAGCGTTACGGCCCACTGTCGTACGGCGATCCGGACGCCCTCCTGAGATCCGTCGCCGAGTCCGGGCTCGCCGGGCGCGGGGGAGCGGCGTTCCCCGTGCACCGCAAGCTGGCCGCGGTCGCCGAGGCCGGCCGCCGCACCGGCCGCGCCCCGGTCGTCGTCGCCAACGGCGCCGAGGGGGAGCCCGCGAGCCGCAAGGACAAGACGCTGCTGGGCCTCTCGCCCCACCTCGTCCTCGACGGAATCCAGGTGGCCGCCCGGGCGGTCGGCGCGACGGAGGCGCATCTCGCGGTCGAGGACGGCGCCTCCTATCTCGAATCCGCCCTCGCCCGCCGCAACGATCCCGTCGCCGTCCAGGTCGTACGACTGCCGAAGCGGTTCCTGTCCGGGCAGGCCTCGGCCCTCGCCCAGTACGTCGGCGGAGGCGCCGCGCTGCCCGCGCACCAGAACCCGCCGGTGCGCGAACGCGGCGTGCGCAGGGCCCCCACCCTCGTCCAGAACGTGGAGACCCTGGCCCATCTGGCACTCGTCGCCCGCTACGGCGCCGACTGGTTCCGCACCGCCGGGACGCCGGCCCAGCCGGGCAGCGCCCTGTGCACGGTGCACGTGCCGGGACACGAACCGCGGGTCGTGGAAGCCCCGTTCGGCATGCCGCTGCACCGGATCGTCACCCTCGACGGCATGTCGGCCGTCCTCCTGGGCGGCTACCACGGCACCTGGCTCCCGACCGCCGAGGCGGCCCAACTCCCCCTGGACGCAACGACGATGGGCGCCGGAGTCCTCGCCGCCCTCCCGGCCACCCGCTGCGGCCCCGCCGAAACCGCCCGAATCCTGCGCTACCTGGCCCTCCAGTCGGCGGGCCAGTGCGGCCCCTGCCTCAACGGCCTCCCCCGCATGGCCGCCGCCTTCCAGACCCTGGCCACCCCCGGCCCCCAGGGCACCAACCGCACCGACGTCGCCCGCTGGGCAGGCCTCGTCGCAGGCCGAGGCGCCTGCCACCACCCCGACGGCACGATCCGCCTGGTCCGCAGCGCCCTGACCACCTTCGCCCCCGAACTCGACGCCCACGCAAGGGGGTTGTGCACGGCGACCGACCGCACACCTTTGCTGCCCGTACCTCAGGAGCACTGACATGGACGAGCGCATCGACATCGACTGGACGTCCTGCCAGGGCCACGGCCTCTGCGCGGAACTCCTACCGGAACACATCACGCTCGACGAGTGGGGCTACCCTCTGGTGGACAAAACACCCGTCCCCACGAGAACAGTGAAACGAGCCCGCAGAGCAGCAGCGAACTGCCCCGTCCTGGCTCTCAAACTGACGGCCGGGCAACGCACCTGAGGGGCGCGGCCGGATCCTTCGGAATCGGAGCCCCTGGGCGGCGTATTCCGCCAATGTCCGCGCGACACTGCGCTGATCTCTCATGATTGCCGGTCACGTGGGCAGTACCCGCAACACGCGGTGCACAGGTGAGGGGAGAGGGATGAGTCTGCGAGACGACGCGCGTGAGCTCCAGGGCGAACTCGCCGTCCTGCGCCGGGCATTGCACCGGGAACCGGAGATCGGCCTGCACCTGCCGCGCACCCAGGAGAAGGTGCTGGCCGCACTGGACGCGCTGCCGCTGGAGACCAGCACCGGCAGCTCGCTGTCCTCGGTCACCGCGGTCCTGCGCGGCGGCGCACCCGGCGCCCGGTCGGGTCCCGTCGTTCTGCTGCGCGGCGACATGGACGCCCTGCCGGTCACCGAACGCACCGGCGCCGACTACGCCTCCCTGATCGCCGGCGCCATGCACGCCTGCGGCCACGACCTGCACACCGCCGGCCTGGTCGGCGCCGCCCGGCTGCTCGCCGACCGGCGGGAAAGCCTGGCCGGGGACGTGGTGTTCATGTTCCAGCCGGGGGAGGAGGGCTGGGACGGCGCCGGCCACATGGTCGAGGAGGGCGTGCTGGATGCGGCGGGCCGCCCGGTCGACGCCGCCTACGGACTGCACGTGAGCTCGTCGTCGTACCCCACCGGCGTCTTCACCTCCCGCCCCGGCACGCTGATGGCGGCCTCGGCGGGTCTGCACGTGCGCGTGGTCGGCGCGGGCGGGCACGGCTCCCGGCCGCACGACGCCCTCGACCCGATCCAGGCGGCCTGCGAGATGGTCACCGCGCTGCAGACGATGGTCACCCGGCGCTTCGACGTCTTCGACCCGGTCGTGGTCACCGTCGGCACCTTCCACGCCGGGACCCGGCGCAACATCATCCCGGACGACGCGGTCTTCGAGGCGACGGTACGGACGTTCAGTGCCGCAGCCGCGGAGCGCGCCGCCGAGGTCGCCGTACGCCTCTGCCAGGACATCGCCACCGCCCACGGCCTCACCGCCGAGGCCGACTTCGTCCCCGAATACCCGGTCACCGTCAATCATGACGCCGAGTACGACTTCCTCGCCGACACCGTCCGCGAGGCCTTCGGAGAGGAGCGCTTCGAGCCGATGGCCGACCCGATCACCGGCTCCGAGGACTTCTCCCGGGTCCTCGACCGGGTGCCCGGCGCCTTCGTCTTCCTCGGCGCCGACGCCACCGGCGACCCGGAGACCGCACCCACCAACCACTCCCCGCTCGCAGCCTTCGACGACAGCGTGCTCGCCGACGGCGCCGCGCTGCTCGCCGAACTCGCGGTCCGCCGCCTCGACCGCCTTTCCGAGGAGGCTTAGTGCGCCTGCCGTTCGTCAACACCGACGGACTGTGGTTCGGCCTCCCGCGGATGCCCGTGTGGGGGTCGTCCGCGCGCTTGCCGGTCCCTCAAAGCCACCCGGCGAACTCCAGCAGCAGCTCCGCGTCCTTCGGCCGCCCCACCCGAAGCGCCCGCGCCCCGGACTCCACGGCCCGGAACAGCGTCCACCCCCGAAGCCGCTCCTGATCCACGTCGAGAGACTCGGCAAGTCTCTTGATCCGCCGCCGAGTTGTGGCCGCCCCGCTGGGCGAGGCGATCAGGTCCTCCACCCGGTCCCGCACCAGCCGCGCCAGATCGAACGCGCACTCACCGACCACCGGATCGGGCCCCACTGCGAGCCACGGCATCCGCTCCCCGGCCAGCACCTTGCTCTGCCGGAACGTCCCGTGCAGCAACCGCCGCTCAGGTGGCGCCGCCAGCAACTCCTCGCGCGCGGCCGACGCGGCGTCCACCAGCGGAGCGACCTCCGCACCGGCGCTCGCCCTCATCGCCTCCGCCTGCCGCCCCGTCCGCTCGGCGACGGTCTCGAAGGGGTACTCGCCCGGCGGCTCCACCCACAGCCGCCGCAGCGTCCCCGCGGCCTCCAGCAGCGCCTTCGCCTCCGGCAACGACCGCACGGAAACATCCGGATGCAGCCGCTCCAGCAACAGCACACCCTCGACGACCGGCTCGTCGAGCAGCTGTACGGCACCCTTCCCGCCCCAGTGCGCGAGCGCGGCCCGCTCGGCCTCCGGCCGACACCGCGGCGGGGCCAGCTTGAGTACGGCGGGGGTGCCGTCGGAACGCCGGACCAGCACCACCAGGCTGCTGCGCCCGCCGGGGACCTGCACCCGCTCCACGGTCAACTCGCGTAGCGAGGCGGCCTGGCGGGCCGCCTCGGGCAGCTTCTCCAGCCAGTCGTCACCGCCCGGTGCCGTCTCACCGAGCGCCCTGACCAGACGCTGCGGCGGTTCGAAAGCCATGCGCGAGTCGTTCCTTCCGTACGCGTTATGCGGTGGGTGCCGGCGAGGCAGAGGCGGTGGCCGCCCGCTCGGCGAGCCCAGGGAAGGCTACGCTCTCGCCGCGCCACCGCACCGCCCGCACCGCCGCCTCCCGCAGCGCCTCGGCGGCCGTGCGCCGCCGCTCGCCCCCGGTTGCCCGTACGACGTCGGAGTACACCCCGGCCATCCGGTCCTCCAACTCGGCGGCCAGGCGCACCGCAGCGGCCGAGTCCGGCACCGGGAACGGCAGCGCGTACGCCGCCGCCGCGGCCACCGGCCTGCCGCCCAGGTCCCGCACCTCGCGCACCAGCGCGTCCCGCCGGGCCCGATGGGCGTCGTACGCCGAGCGGGCCTCGCTGCGACGGCCCTCGCGGATCCGCCCGCCGACCACGCCGTAGCCGTACACCGCCGCGTGCTCGGCGGCCAGCGCCGCCTGGAGGGCCTTCATCTCCTGCTTCTCGCTCACTTGGCTCCCTCGGTCAGCAGATACGCGTGCGCCGCCCCGGCCGCCGCGACCGAGGCCAGCAGCCGCGCCAGCTCGCCCGGCACGTCGAGGAGCGCCGTCGTACGGCGGTCGGCCAGCGCCCGCTCGGCGGCGGCGAGCTCGGCCAGGGCGTCCTTCTCGCTCACCGGCACGGCGGCCGGCGCGGAAGGCGAGGCCTCGGACGCCGTCGGGGACGCCTTCGCGGCCGTCCCCCCGAAGGCCTCCGCATGCCGCACGACCTCCGCCCGCAGCGGTCCCAGCCGCTCCGCCACCGCCGGATGCGCGGCGATCACGGCGTCGTACCGCCCCACCAGCCCCACACTGTCCCGAGCCGCACGCGCACGCGCCTTCTCGGAGACCGACGGACTGCCACCGGTGCTCTCCCCGGACTCGCCGGAACCGCCCGAACAGCCCACCAGCACAGCAGCACCGGCGACCGAGGCAAGCAGAGATCTTCTGCGCGGCCCCGAGAGGGCACGCAAGGGCGGGGGGTACGGCACGACTGACGTCCTCGGGGGGTCGTACGAACAAACGGACGGGGAATGGCCCGCCGCTGATCACGGTACCCGCGAACACCCCCGACTCATGTCACCGGCTCGTGGACCACCTCAGGGGCTCGTCCCCGCAGAGGCACACGTGGACGGCAACACACCCCCGGACCCGATACCCTTTGACCAGACACGCGCCCCATCCCACAACAGCACACGCGGCCGAGGAGTCACCCGGATGAGCACCACCCAGAGCGAGAGGCTGCGAGAGCTCCTGGAACCGCTCGTCAGCTCCCAGGGCCTGGATCTCGAAGAGATCGCAGTGGACTCCGTCGGACGCAAGCGGGTGTTGCGCGTGGTCGTCGACTCGGACACCGGTGCCGACCTGGACCAGATCGCCGATGTGAGCCGAGCGCTCTCGGCGAAGCTCGACGAGTCGGACGCGATGGGCGAGGGCGAGTACACCCTCGAGGTCGGAACCCCGGGCGCGGAGCGCCTCCTCAAGGAACACCGGCACTATGTGCGCGCCGTGGACCGGCTGGTGAAGTTCCAGCTGGCCGAGGGCGGGGAACTGGTCGCCAGGATCCTCAAGGTCGACGACGAAGGTCTTGATCTTGAAGTGCCCGGGGTGAAGGGCCGCAAGGCAACGGGCCGCAGACTCGCCTTCGACGACATCGAGAAGGCGCGCGTGCAGGTCGAGTTCAACCGCAAGGACAAGAAGGAAGAGGAGGCGTAGCCGTGGACATCGACATGAGTGCCCTGCGGGGCTTGGTACGGGAGAAGGAGATCTCCTTCGACCTGCTGGTCGAGGCGATCGAGTCGGCCCTCCTCATCGCCTACCACCGAACCGAGGGAAGCCGCCGCCACGCGCGCGTGGAGCTCAACCGGGAGACCGGCCACGTGACGGTGTGGGCGAAGGAGGACCCCGAGGATCTCGAAGAGGGCCAGGAGGCCCGCGAGTTCGACGACACCCCGTCCGGCTTCGGCCGTATCGCCGCCACCACCGCCAAGCAGGTCATCCTGCAGCGGCTGCGCGACGCCGAGGACGACGCGACGCTCGGCGAGTACGCCGGGCGCGAGGGCGACATCGTCACCGGAGTGGTCCAGCAGGGCCGCGACCCGAAGAACGTGCTCGTGGACATCGGCAAGCTCGAGGCCATCCTGCCGGTGCAGGAGCAGGTGCCGGGCGAGACGTACCCGCACGGCATGCGGATCCGGTCGTACGTCGTACGAGTGGCGAAGGGCGTCCGCGGCCCGTCCGTCACCCTGTCGCGCACGCACCCCAGTCTGGTGAAGAAGCTCTTCGCCCTGGAGGTGCCGGAGATCGCCGACGGTTCGGTGGAGATCGCGGCCATCGCCCGCGAGGCCGGCCACCGCACCAAGATCGCCGTACGGTCCACCCGTTCGGGTCTGAACGCCAAGGGCGCGTGCATCGGCCCCATGGGCGGGCGCGTGCGCAACGTGATGGGCGAGCTGAACGGCGAGAAGATCGACATCGTCGACTGGTCGGACGACCCGGCCGAGATGGTCGCCAACGCGCTCTCCCCGGCCCGGGTCTCCAAGGTGGAGGTCGTGGACCTCGCGGCCCGTTCCGCGCGCGTGACGGTGCCGGACTACCAGCTGTCGCTGGCGATCGGCAAGGAAGGGCAGAACGCCCGGCTCGCGGCCCGGCTCACCGGCTGGCGGATCGACATCCGCCCGGACACCGAGCAGACCGGAGACCAGGGCGGGGAATAGATCCAAGCCGTCCATGGTTCGGATCACGACAGTTGTATGCGCGGAGCTGTTCGAATCTTGCCCCAAAGGGGTGAGGTCGCCGCGGGGAGGTAGACTTAAGAGTGTCTGGCCGGACGCGTGCCCGCGCATGCCCTGAGCGCACCTGTGTGGGGTGCAGGCAGCGAGCGGCCAAGAAGGATCTGCTGCGGATCGTGGCGATCGAGGACGAATGCGTCCCCGATCATCGCGGTACGCTGCCCGGCCGGGGTGCGTATGTACACCCCGCCCTGGTCTGTCTCGACCAGGCGGTACGCCGCCGGGCGTTCCCACGGGCGTTGCGCGCCCCGGGACCGCTCGACACAAAGGCGTTGCGCCACCACGTCGAGCAGTCCGAGAGTTGCTGAGCAGGCAACACCGTAAGACGTGTCGTACGGAACCTCCGTGCGGCCCTGGTACCCCGCGAGTTGGAAGTAGGTCGAGATTGCGATGAGCACTCGATGAGCACGCGATGAGTACGCCCATGAAGTAGCGACGGTCCGGACGCACCCGGACCTAAAAGGAGCGAAGTGGCTAAGGTCCGGGTATACGAACTCGCCAAGGAGTTCGGGGTTGAGAGCAAGGTCGTCATGGCCAAGCTCCAAGAACTCGGTGAATTCGTCCGTTCGGCGTCTTCGACCATCGAAGCGCCCGTCGTCCGTAAGTTGACGGACGCCCTCCAGCAGGGCAACGGAGGCGGCAAGTCCGCCCCCGCTCGTAAGGCTGCCCCGGCGAAGCCGGGCGCCCCCTCTCCCGCGCAGGCTGCCCGTCCGGCCGCCCCGCGCCCGCCGGCCCCCAAGCCGGCCGCCGCCGAGAGGCCCGCGGCTCCCGCCGCCCCGGCCGCTCCCGGCCCCCGTCCCACCCCGGGCCCGAAGCCCGCGCCGCGGCCCGCCCCGGCGTCCCCGGCTCCGACCACGCCCGAGTTCACGGCACCGCCGGCGGCTCCCGCCGCACCGGCGGCCTCCCAGGGCTCCGGCCCGCGTCCGGGCGCCCCGCGTCCGGCCGGCCAGGCTCCGCGTCCGGGCGCTCCCCGTCCGGGTGGTCCCGGTCAGGGCGGCCAGGGCCGTGGTGACCGCGGCGACCGTCCCGGCGCTCCGCGTCAGGCCGGCGCCCCGCGTCCCGGTGCCCGTCCGGCCGGTCCCCGTCCGGGCAACAACCCGTTCACCTCTGGTGGCTCCACCGGCATGGCGCGCCCGCAGGCGCCCCGTCCGGGCGGTGCCCCGCGTCCCGGCGGCCCGGGTGGCCCCGGTGGCGCTCCGCGTCCGCAGGGCCAGGGCCAGGGCGGTCCCCGTCCCCAGGGCGCCGCGGGCGGTCCCCGCCCGCAGGCTCCGGGCGGTCAGCGTCCGTCCCCGGGCGGCATGCCCCGTCCGCAGGGCGGCGGTCCCCGTCCCGGCGGCGGCCCCGGCGGCCCGCGTCCGAACCCCGGCATGATGCCGCAGCGTCCTGCTGCCGGCCCGCGTCCCGGCGGCGGTGGCCCCGGCGGCCGCGGTCCCGGCGGCGGCGGTCGTCCCGGTGGCGGTGGCGGCGGTCGTCCCGGTGGCGGCGGCGGCTTCGCCGGTCGTCCCGGTGGCGGCGGCGGTGGCGGCTTCGCCGGTCGTCCCGGCGGTCCCGGTGGCGGCGGCGGTGGCGGCTTCGCCGGTCGTCCGGGTGGTCCCGGCGCCGGTGGCGGCGGTCGTCCCGGCTTCGGTGGTCGTCCCGGCGGTCCCGGTGGCCGTGGTGGCACGCAGGGCGCCTTCGGTCGTCCCGGCGGTCCCGCGCGTCGCGGTCGCAAGTCGAAGCGGCAGAGGCGCCAGGAGTACGAGGCCATGCAGGCCCCGTCGGTCGGCGGCGTGATGCTGCCTCGCGGCAACGGCGAGTCCATTCGCCTGTCGCGCGGTGCCTCCCTCACCGACTTCGCGGAGAAGATCAACGCCAACCCGGCGTCGCTCGTCGCGGTCATGATGAACCTGGGCGAGATGGTCACGGCCACGCAGTCCGTCTCCGACGAGACGCTGCAGCTCCTCGCCGACGAGATGAACTACACGGTTCAGATCGTCAGCCCCGAGGAGGAGGACCGCGAGCTGCTCGAGTCCTTCGACATCGAGTTCGGCGAGGACGAGGGCGGCGAGGAGGACCTCGTGGTCCGTCCGCCGGTCGTCACCGTCATGGGTCACGTCGACCACGGAAAGACCCGACTGCTCGACGCCATCCGCAAGACGAACGTCATCGCGGGCGAGGCCGGCGGCATCACCCAGCACATCGGTGCCTACCAGGTCGCGACCGAGGTCAACGACGAAGAGCGCAAGATCACCTTCATCGACACCCCGGGTCACGAGGCGTTCACCGCCATGCGTGCCCGTGGTGCGAAGTCGACCGACATCGCGATCCTGGTCGTCGCGGCCAACGACGGCGTCATGCCGCAGACGGTCGAGGCGCTCAACCACGCCAAGGCGGCCGACGTCCCGATCGTCGTCGCGGTCAACAAGATCGACGTCGAGGGCGCCGACCCGACCAAGGTGCGCGGTCAGCTGACCGAGTACGGTCTGGTGGCCGAGGAGTACGGCGGCGACACGATGTTCGTCGACATCTCCGCCAAGCAGGGTCTGCACATCGACTCCCTGCTGGAGGCCGTGGTCCTCACCGCGGACGCCTCGCTCGACCTGCGGGCCAACCCGAACCAGGACGCGCAGGGCATCTCCATCGAGTCCCGTCTCGACCGCGGCCGCGGTGCCGTGTCGACGGTCCTCGTCCAGCGAGGCACGCTGCGGGTCGGCGACACGATGGTCGTGGGCGACGCCTACGGCCGTGTGCGCGCCATGCTCGACGACAACGGCAACAACGTCGCCGAGGCCGGCCCGTCGACGCCGGTCCAGGTCCTGGGCCTGACCAACGTCCCGGGTGCGGGCGACAACTTCCTGGTGGTCGACGAGGACCGTACGGCCCGTCAGATCGCCGAGAAGCGCGCCGCCCGTGAGCGCAACGCCGCGTTCGCAAAGCGCACGCGCCGCGTCTCCCTCGAGGACCTGGACAAGGTGCTCAAGGCCGGCGAGGTCCAGCAGCTCAACCTCATCATCAAGGGTGACGCTTCTGGTTCCGTCGAGGCGCTCGAGTCCTCCCTGCTCCAGCTGGACGTCGGCGAAGAGGTCGACATCCGCGTCCTGCACCGCGGCGTCGGTGCGGTCACGGAGTCGGACATCGACCTGGCGATGGGCTCGGACGCCATCGTGATCGGCTTCAACGTCCGTGCGGCAGGCCGCGCGGCGCAGATGGCCGAGCGCGAGGGCGTGGACGTCCGCTACTACTCGGTCATCTACCAGGCGATCGAGGAGATCGAGGCGGCCCTCAAGGGCATGCTCAAGCCGGAGTTCGAGGAGGTCGAGCTCGGTACGGCGGAGATCCGCGAGGTCTTCAAGTCGTCCAAGCTGGGCAACATCGCGGGTGTTCTCATCCGCTCCGGCGAGGTCAAGCGCAACACCAAGGCGCGCCTCATCCGCGACGGCAAGGTGGTCGCGGAGAACCTCAACATCGAGGGTCTGCGTCGCTTCAAGGACGACGTCACCGAGATTCGCGAAGGGTTCGAGGGCGGTATCAACCTCGGCAACTTCAACGACATCAAGGTCGACGACGTCATCGCGACGTACGAGATGCGCGAGAAGCCGCGCGTCTGATCCCAGCACGCGATCGGGGCCGGTCGGCGGGACTTATTCCGTCGATCGGCCCCGGCCGTTGCGTGTACGGTTCCCGTATCGGCGTCGGCGCGACGCCCGTACCCCGAACCGGCGGGACATCCGGACATACATGTATGTGGGGACTCTGTCCTTCGATCTGCTCCTCGGCGACGTCCACTCGCTGAAGGAGAAACGCTCTCTCGTCCGTCCGATAGTGGCCGAGCTCCAGCGCAAGTACGCGGTGAGCGTGGCGGAGACGGGCAGTCAGAACCTCCACCGCAGGGCCGAGATCGGTCTCGCGGTGGTTTCCGGGGACACGGGACACCTCACCGACGTACTGGACCGCTGCGAGCGGCTGGTCGCCGGGCGGCCCGAGGTTGAACTGCTCTCGGTTCGACGCAGGCTCCACAGCGACGAAGACTGAAGCAAGAAGTAAGCACTTAAAGGAGACGGACCAGTGGCCGACAACGCGCGTGCCAAGAGGCTGGCGGACCTCATCCGAGAGGTGGTGGCCCAGAAGCTGCAGCGCGGGATCAAGGACCCGCGGCTCGGCTCGCACGTCACCATCACGGACACCCGGGTCACGGGTGACCTCCGGGAGGCGACCGTCTTCTACACCGTGTACGGGGGCGAGGAGGAGCGGGCGGCCGCGGCCGCCGGTCTGGAGAGCGCCAAGGGCGTGCTCCGCTCCGCGGTCGGCGCGGCGGCAGGCGTGAAGTTCACGCCGACCCTGAGCTTCGTCGCGGACGCCCTGCCGGACACCGCGCGCACCATCGAGGACCTCCTCGACAAGGCGCGCCAGTCCGACCAGAAGGTGCGCGAGGTCTCCGCGGGCGCCACGTACGCCGGTGACGCGGACCCGTACAAGAAGCCGGGTGAAGACGAGGACGACAGCACCGAATGACCCAGAAGAACCGGACGCCCGACGGGCTTGTCGTCGTCGACAAGCCGTCGGGCTTCACCTCGCACGACGTGGTGGCCAAGATGCGCGGCATCGCCCGCACCCGCCGCGTCGGGCACGCCGGCACCCTCGACCCCATGGCGACGGGGGTGCTCGTCCTCGGCGTCGAGCGGGCCACCAAACTGCTCGGTCATCTCGCGCTGACCGAGAAGGAGTACCTGGGGACGATCCGCCTCGGGCAGACGACGCTGACGGACGACGCCGAGGGCGAGATCACGGGGTCGGTCGACGCCTCGAAGGTCACCCGGGAGGCCGTCGACGCCGGGATCGCCAAGCTGACCGGCGACATCATGCAGGTGCCGTCCAAGGTCAGCGCCATCAAGATCGACGGCGTGCGCTCGTACAAACGGGCCCGGGAGGGCGAGGAGTTCGAGATCCCGGCCCGTCCGGTCACCGTCTCGTCCTTCGCGGTGTACGACGTCCGGGACGCGGTCGCCGAGGACGGCACCCCGGTGCTGGACCTGGTCGTGTCCGTCGTCTGCTCCTCCGGCACCTACATCCGGGCCCTGGCCCGCGACCTGGGCGCCGACCTGGGCGTCGGCGGCCACCTCACCGCGCTGCGCCGCACCCGCGTGGGCCCGTACAAGCTGGACTCCGCCAAGACGCTGGACCAGTTGCAGCAGGAGCTCACCGTCATGCCGATCGCTGAGGCCGCTGCGGCCGCGTTCCCGCGCTGGGACGTGGACGCCAAGCGGGCCCGGCTGCTCACGAACGGCGTGCGGCTGGAGATGCCCGAGACGTACGCGGGTCGCGGCCCGGTGGCCGTCTTCGACCCCGAAGGCCGCTTCCTCGCGCTCGTCGAGGAGCACAAGGGCAAGGCGAAGAGCCTGGCGGTCTTCGGCTGACGGGGTCGCCGGGGCTGCCTGCCCGTGGAGCGGCGATCACGGGGTTGTGCCGCCGCTCCACGGTCCCCCCTCGGTTCCCCCACCCCTAGGGTGTATCCACCGACCCCCGCCTTTTCACCCGTCCGGGCAGGCGCTCGGAGTGAACCGAGGGAGCGGAAGGGGGCGCGTTCAACGCGCGATCTGTCCCGCTGATCAACCCGCGCCTAACGTCGAAGACAAGGGCACACATGTACGGCGGGGAGGTTCGGCCATGGCGGGACGGGGCCCGCGGACCGGGGGCGGACGCCGGTCGGCGGACGGTGCGCGAGCCGGACGTGCCCGTGACGCGGGCCCGCCGCCCGCCGCCCCTGACACGGCCGCGGCACCCGCCCGCGACGACGCTCTGGTCCGTGTCCACGACCTCGCCGGCCGCCTCCGCGGCACCGGCTTCGTGGCCGACCACCACGGCACCGTGATCACCAGCCACGAAGCCGTCGACAGCCTGCCCAGGCTCGTCCTGCACGCCGCCGGTGACCGCACCTGCCTCGTGACCGCGGACGCGGTGACCCCGCTGCCCGCCCTGGACCTGGCCCTCGTACGCACCGAAGGCCTGGACGTGGACCCGTTGCCGATCACCGTGCGGGACCGGGTCGAGACGGGCACGTATGTGCGGATCGCCGCCGGATGCTGGCGCGAGGCACGCGTGCTCGGCGCGACCTCCGCTACGTATGCGGCGACGGACCGCTTCCATCTTCTCGACGACGCACTGGAGTTGGCGATCGGCACGGCCGGCCGGGACGCGCTGCGGATGGGCGGCGGCGCGGCCGGGGGACCGGTGCTGGACACCGAGACGGGTGCAGTCGTCGCCGTCCTCGGCACCGCACTGCAGTCCGGTCACCGCGACGTCGGCTTCGCCGTCCCCCTCTGCCCCGCACCGAGCGGCCCGCTCGCCGACCTGCTCGCCGAGAACGCGGCGACGGTGCCCGCGTACGGAGTGGACCTCAACCTGGCGGGTGTCCTGGAACTGACGGCCACGTCGGTGGGGCAGGACGGCCCGCCGGGCGGTTCCGTCGAGCCGGTCCAACGGGCGGCTACGGCAAGGGAATTCGCCGCGTTCGCCCAGAGCCCGGCCGTCGTCCTCGGCCTCGTCGGAGCCCCGGGCAGCGGCCGTACGACGGAACTGGCCTCCCTGGCCGCCCGCCGCAACCGCGGTCCCGAACCGGCCCCCACGCTGTGGTTGCGCGGCGCCGACCTGAGGGACGACGACACGTCGGTCGCGGACGCGGCCCGCCGGTCACTGACCCGCGCGGCCCGCATCGTCGAGGCGTCGCAGTCCGCGCGCGGGACGGACCTCGGCGACATCACACCGGGGCGCCTGGCCGCCGTGGCAGGTGCGGCAGACCGCCCGCTGCTGCTGCTCCTGGACGGCCCCGAGGAAATGCCGCCGGTCCTGGCCCACCGCCTGCCCGACTGGACCGAGGGAACGGCGAGTTGGCTGCGGGAGACCGGGGCGCGGTTGGTGGTTGCGTGCCGGGAGGAGTACTGGGAGGGGGCGGGGTTTCCGGGGGAGCTGTTGTACGAGGGGGCTGCATGCGGAGGGTCTGCGTACGGAGGGCTGCCGTCCTGTCTACGCCTCGGCGACCTGCAGGACGACGAGGCCCGCAGAGCACGCGCGCGCTACCGCATCCCCGAAGACGCGCTGGAGACCGTCGACGCCCGGCACCCCCTCACCCTGCACCTGCTCTCGGAGGTCCGCGCCGCGCTCCCCGACGTCCTCCACGCGCGCGTGGACCGCAACGAGGTCTTCTCGGCCCACCTCGACCTGATGTGCCTGCGCATCGCCGTCAGACTGGCCGCCGAGAACGGCCTGCGCGGCACCGCCGTACGCCGGCTCGCCGCCAAGGTCTCCGGCCAGGTCCACGAGGCCGCCCGCCGCAGCCTCGGACCCGGGCAGGGCGAGCTGGACCGGCAGGCGTTCGAGGCGGTGTTCCCGTGGGGACCGGCTCCGGCAAGGCTCGGTGGCGGCACCGGCTGGGCGTCCGCCGTGCTCGCCGAGGGCCTCCTCGTCCCCGCCGGCAGCGGCTACCGCTTCGCCCACGAGGAACTCGCCGACTGGCTCCAGGGCATGCACCTCGACCTCGACGAGGCTCTGCGCGCCCTGGTCCACAGCCGCCCCGCCCCGGACGACGGCCACCTCCTCCCCGTACCGCACCACCGCATCGGCCCCGTCGTACAGGCCCTGCTGCTGCTCGCCCGTCAGCAAGGAGCACCCCAACTCGCCCTCCGGCTCGAAGAGTTGGCGCACGCCCTGGACGCGGACGCGCACTCCTGGTGGGCCGCCCGCCTCCTCGCCGAGACCCTGCTGCGGGTACCGGACGCGACGCCGTACCTGCCCGTGCTGCGCCTGCTCGCCGACCGGCTCGTGACGGCACGCCGCCAGGACCGTCCGGACATCCTCACCGCCTTCACCCCCGACTTCTGGGCCGCCCTGGCGCTCCCGCAGACCGAGCGCTTCGACCTGCTGCGCGACCTCCTCCTCACCGACGGCCCTCCGCAGGACACCGGCCCCCGCTTCCTCGACGCCGTCTCCCGGCTCCTCGCCGCCGACCCCACCGCCGTACAACTCCTCCTCACCCACTGGTTCGAGGACGACCGCCCGCTGCCCGCGACCCCCCACGCGACCGTGGCGAAGGCCGCGCAGGCCCTGCTGCACACCCATCGGCACCTCGCCCTGGACGAGCTGACCGAAGCGCTCGTCGAGAGTGCGCACCGGCGGGCCGACGAGCTGCTCGCCGTACTGGCGCAGGACGAGCCGTCCGCGGTCTGCCGGGCCGTCGACCGGTGGGCGCACGACGAGCGGGCGGCCCGGCGGGTGGCGGCGGTGGCATACGGTCTGCGCGCGGCACCCCATGTCCGCACGGAGGCCGACCGTGAGCTGCTGCGCTACGCGGCGCTCGCCCTGCTCGCCCGCCCCGGCGACCGCGCCCTGCACGGCGGCGCGCTCGCCCTCCTCGTACGGGATCCACGCACGCGTGCCCGTCATCTCCCGCAGGCGCTGCGGCACTTCGCGGAGGGCGACCCGCAGTTCCCGCCGAGCGCACTGGTGCCCGCGCTGACGACCCATCCCGAGCCGGTCCTCGACGCCTTCCGCGACCGGCTGCGCGGTCCGGACGCGGGGGCGGCGCTGCGCACGCTCGCAGACGTCACCACGCCCCCGCTCGCCCGAAGGGTCGCCGTCCTCGTCCGGGAGGCCGTGCAGCAGCGCCCGGAGGTCGCCGACGACGTGGCCGCGTACGTCGACCGCCGCCTGGACCAGGGACCGGCGGCCCGGGCCGTGCTGCTGCCCCTGGTCACCGGCCTCCTCGACGGCGGCCCGGTGGAGGTGCGGGCCGCCCTCGCCGCCGTACTCGCCGCTCCGGGCGTGCCCGCCTCCCGGCCCCTGCGCCGCGAACTCCTCGAATTCCTGCTGGCCCACGAGCACGACCCGGCCGTCCTGGACGCCCTCCTGCACGCCACGGCCCACCGCTCCGGCGACGACATCTGCGATCTCGTCCACCGCACCGGCCTCCTCCTCGTCCGCACGCCGGACGGCGCGGCCCGCTTCGACCGCGGACTGGTCGACCTCGCCCGGCACGTCCCCGGCTTCGCCGCGCGGATGACGGGCTGGCTGACCGACGCCCCGCAGGCCTGGGCGGCGGTGGTGGGCCCCAGCACCCGCCGGATGCTCGAGAACCTGTCGGGCGTACGAGTACCGGCCTGAGGGCGGGCCGTCACGTGCGTCGAGTCACAGCCCCCATGCCGATGCGGGCGGGGCGCGCCCGGCATGGCACCCTTAGACCTGCGTAAGAGGTCGGTAGACACGGACACGGGTTCGAGGAGCGGTCACAGTGCAGCGCTGGCGTGGCTTGGAGGACATCCCCGAGGACTGGGGGCGCAGCGTCGTCACCATCGGCTCCTACGACGGGGTCCACCGTGGGCACCAGCTGATCATCCGGCATGCCGTGGACCGCGCCCGTGAGCTGGGCGTTCCCTCCGTCGTGGTCACCTTCGACCCGCACCCCAGCGAGGTCGTGCGCCCCGGCAGCCATCCGCCGCTGCTGGCCCCGCACCACCGCCGCGCCGAGCTGATGGCGGACCTGGGCGTGGACGCGCTCCTGATCCTCCCCTTCACCACGGAGTTCTCGAAGCTCTCGCCGGCCGACTTCGTCGTCAAGGTCCTGGTCGACAAGCTGCACGCCAAGGCGGTCGTCGAGGGCCCGAACTTCCGCTTCGGCCACAAGGCCGCGGGCAACGTCGAGTTCCTCGTCGAGCAGGGCAAGGTCTACGACTTCGAGGTCGAGGTCGTCGACCTGTACGTGACCGGCGAGGCGGGCGGCGGCGAACCCTTCTCCTCGACCCTCACCCGGCGCCTGGTCGCCGAGGGCGACGTCGAGGGCGCGGGGGAGATCCTGGGCCGCCCGCACCGGGTGGAGGGCGTCGTGGTGCGCGGCGCCCAGCGCGGCCGTGAGATGGGCTTCCCGACCGCCAACGTCGAGACGCTGCCCCACACTGCCATCCCCGCCGACGGCGTCTACGCCGGCTGGCTGCACGCCCAGGGCGAGGCGATGCCGGCCGCGATCTCCGTCGGCACCAACCCGCAGTTCGACGGCACCGAGCGCACGGTGGAGGCGTACGCCATCGACCGCGTGGGCCTCGACCTGTACGGCCTGCACGTGGCCGTCGACTTCCTCGCCTTCGTGCGCGGCCAGGCGAAGTTCGAGTCCCTGGAGGCCCTGCTGGAGCAGATCTCCGAGGACGTGAAGCGCTGCCGGGAACTGGTGGCGGCGGCCGAGTAGACGGCTCTCCTACTCCTAAGACGAGGGGCGGGCGGGGGGCCCAGGCCCCCGGCCCCCCGCCGCGGTGACCCGCGCGAGCGT
>NZ_JBEYVO010000023.1:0-208068 GCF_040644055.1 Streptomyces sp. NPDC047043 | reverse complement strand
TGCGCGTGTTCCCGCTGTCCAACTGGACCGAGCTGGACGTCTGGCAGTACATCGCCCGCGAGGGCATCGAGCTGCCGGAGATCTACTTCGCGCACCATCGTGAGGTGTTCGCGCGCAGCGGCATGTGGCTGACCGCCGGCGAGTGGGGCGGGCCCAAGTCCGGCGAGACCGTCGAGAAGCGGCAGGTGCGCTATCGCACGGTCGGCGACATGTCCTGCACCGGCGCCGTCGACTCCGACGCCGACACCATCGAGAAGGTGATCGCCGAGATCGCCGCCTCCCGGCTGACCGAGCGCGGCGCCACGCGTGCCGACGACAAGCTCTCCGAGGCCGCGATGGAAGACCGCAAGCGCGAGGGGTATTTCTAGTCATGACCGGCACGACCACCAAGAGCGGCACGACCATCGACACGCTTCGGTTCGCCACCGCGGGTTCCGTCGACGACGGCAAGTCGACTCTCGTCGGACGGCTGTTGCACGACTCCAAGTCGGTGCTGGCCGACCAGCTGGAGGCCGTCGAGCACGCCTCCCGCAACCGCGGCCAGGTGGCCCCCGACCTCGCCCTCCTCACCGACGGCCTGCGCGCCGAGCGCGAGCAGGGCATCACGATCGACGTGGCCTACCGTTACTTCGCCACCCCGCGCAGGCGGTTCATCCTCGCCGACACCCCGGGCCATGTGCAGTACACCCGCAACATGGTGACGGGTGCCTCCACCGCCGAGCTGGCGATCATCCTGGTCGACGCCCGACACGGTGTCGTCGAGCAGACCCGCCGCCACGCCGCCGTGGCCGCCCTGCTGCGCGTCCCGCACGTGGTCCTCGCCGTCAACAAGATGGATCTGGTCGGCTACGAGGAGAAGGACTTCGACCGCATCGTCGAGGACTTCGCGGGCCACGCGGCCGAGTTGGGCCTGCCGTCCTTCACCCCGGTCCCGGTCTCGGCGCTGGTCGGCGACAACGTCGTGGACCGCTCGGCACGCATGGACTGGTACACCGGTCCGGCCCTGCTGGAGTTCCTGGAGAACGTCCCGGTCGGCACCGAGGCGGCGGCCGACGCCCCGGCCCGCTTCCCGGTCCAGTACGTGATCCGGGACGGTGAAGTCCGTTACTACGCGGGCCAGTTGATGTCGGGTGCGCTGCGGGTCGGCGACCGGGTCATCGTCCACCCCTCCGGCGAGACCTCCGAGATCACCGGCATCGATGTGCTCGGTGCCGCCCGGGAGGCGGCCCACGCGCCGCAGTCGATCAGTGTGCGGCTCGCCGACCAACGGGACATCTCCCGCGGCGACATGATCACGGCGGGCGGCGGGGCCCCGGTGCTGACGCAGGACGTCCGGGCGGCCGTGTGCCATCTGGCCGACCGCCCGCTGAAGGTCGGCGACCGCGTGCTGCTGCGGCACACGACCCGCACGGTCAAGGCGGTCGTCAAGGACCTCGCCGGGGCCGGCGAGTTGACCGTGAACGACCTCGGCCGCATCATCCTGCGCACCGCCGAACCGCTTCCCCTCGACGACTACGCGGTCTCCCGCCGCACCGGCGCGTTCATCCTGATCGACCCGGCGGACGGCGCGACGCTGACCGCGGGCATGGTCGAGCTGCCGTAGCAGATGTTCCGGCGTGCGCCCTCAAGTCCCCAGTGAAAGCCGGGGCTTGGGGGCGTCCGTGCGTCCGGTCTGCGGGCGGCGGCTGCCCGCGCGGTACGGGGCCGGCCAGACGGCGCCCGGGCCGTCGTAGCCCTGCTCGGCCGCCGCGTGCAGGGTCCAGTGCGGGTCGTAGAGGTGGGGGCGGGCGAGTGCGCACAGGTCCGTACGCCCGGCCAGAATCAGGGAGTTGACGTCGTCCCAGGAGGAGATCGCGCCGACCGCGATCACGGGGACGCCGATGGTGTGGCGGATGCGGTCCGCGTACGGCGTCTGGTACGACCGCCCGAACTCCGGGCGCTCCTCGGCCACGACCTGCCCGGTCGACACGTCGACGGCGTCGGCGCCGTGCGCGGCGAAGGCGCGGGCGATCTCGACGGCGTCCTCGGCCGTCGTACCGCCGTCGGCCCAGTCGGTGGCGGAGATACGGACGGTCATGGGCTTCTCCCCTGGCCAGATGCCCCGGATCGCGTCGAAGACCTCCAGCGGGAAGCGGAGTCGTTTCTCCAGCGAGCCGCCGTAGGCGTCGGTGCGGCGGTTGGTCAGCGGGGAGAGGAAGCCGGAGAGCAGGTAGCCATGGGCGCAGTGGAGTTCGAGGAGATCGAAGCCGGCCCGGGCGGCACGCCAGGCGGCGGCCGTGAACTGCTCGCGGATGTCGGTGAGTTGGGCTCGGGAGAGCTCGCGTGGGGTCTGACCGTCCGGCTTGTACGGCAGCGGGGAGGCGGCCACGAGGGGCCAGTTGCCGTCGGGCAGCGGTTCGTCCATGCCCTCCCACATCAGCCTGGTCGAACCCTTGCGGCCGGAGTGGCCCAGCTGCACGCCGATCGCGGTGCCGGGCGACTGGGCGTGCACGAAGTCGGTGATCCGTTTCCAGGCCTCCGCCTGCCTGCCGGTGTACAGGCCGGCGCAGCCCGGGGTGATCCTGCCCTCCGCGCTGACGCAGACCATCTCGGTCATGACCAGCCCGGCACCGCCGAGCGCCCGCGCGCCCAGGTGGACGAGGTGGAAGTCGCCGGGGACGCCGTCGACCGCCGAGTACATGTCCATGGGCGAGACGACGACCCGGTTGCGCAGGGTCAGGCCGCGCAGCCGGAACGGCGTGAACATCGGGGGCGTGCCGGGCGCGCAGCCGAACTCGCTCTCCACGGCGCCGGTGAAGCGGGCGTCGCGCAGACGGAGGTTGTCGTGGGTGACGCGGCGGCTGCGGGTGAGCAGGTTGAAGGCGAACTGGCGGGGCGGCTGGTCGAGGTAGAGGGCCAGGTTCTCGAACCACTCCAGGCTGGCGCGGGCCGCGCGCTGGGTGGAGGCGACGACGGAGCGCCGTTCCTCTTCGTAGGCCGCCAACGCCTTGTCCAGGGACGGCTGTTCCTCCAGACAGGCGGCGAGCGCGAGAGCGTCCTCGACGGCGAGTTTGGTGCCGGAGCCGATGGAGAAGTGGGCGGTGTGGGCGGCGTCGCCGAGCAGGACGATGTTGCGGTGCGACCAGTGTGCGTTGACGACCGTGCGGAAGGTCGTCCACGCGGACTTGTTGGAGCGCAGGGGGCGGCCACCGAGCGCGTCCGCGAAGAGCTTGGCGCAGCGCTCGACGGACTCGGTCTCGTCCAGCTCGGCGAAACCGGCGGCCCGCCAGACGTCCTCGTGCATCTCGACGATCACGGTGGAGGCGTCGGCCGCGTAGGGGTAGCCGTGCAGCTGCATCACGCCGTGTTCGGTCTCGGCGATCTCGAAGCGGAAGGCGTCGAAGGCGAAGTCGGCGGCCAGCCAGATGTAGCGGCAGTGGTGGCCCGCCACATGGGGGCGGAACACATGGGCGTAGGCCCCGCGGGTGGTGCTGTTGACTCCGTCGGCCGCGATGACCAGGTCGTATGTCTCGGCGAGCCAGTCGGGGTACGGAGCCTCGGAGCGGAAGCGGAGGTCCACGCCGAGGTCTCGGCAGCGGTTGTGCAGGATTTCCAGGAGGCGTTTTCTGCCGAGCGCGGCGAAACCGTGGCCTCCGGAGGTGTGGCGGGTGCCTCGGTGGACGATGTCGATGTCGTCCCAGCGGACGAAGTCCTTCCGCAGGGCCTCGTAGACCACCGGGTCGGCGTGCTCGATGCCGCCGAGTGTTTCGTCGGAGAGGACGACTCCGAAGCCGAAGGTGTCGTCCGGGGCGTTGCGTTCCCAGACGGTGATCTCGCGGGTGGGGTCCAGACGTTTCAGCAGGGCAGCGGCGTACAGTCCACCGGGGCCGCCGCCGACGACCGCGATACGCATCGCGAACTCACCTCCCCTGCCACTTCGGCGGCCGCTTCTCCGTGAACGCCGCGTGGAACTCCGCGTAGTCCTCGCCGTTCATCAGCAGGGCCTGGGTCGAGGCGTCCAGTTCCACCGCTGCCGCCATCGGCATGTCCAGCTCCGCCGTCAGCAGGGCCTTCGTCTGGGCGTATGCCAGGGCCGGGCCCTCGGCCAGGCGGCGGGCCAGTTGCTGTGCGGCCTCGTCCGCTCGCCCCTCGTCCGTCAGTTCGCTGATGAGGCCGATGCGCTCGGCCTCGGGTGCGCGGACCGAGTCGCCCAGCATCAGCAGGCGGGTCGCGTGGCCCAGGCCGACGACCCTCGGCAGCAGGTACGCCGCGCCCATGTCGCCGCCGGAGAGGCCGACCCGGGTGAAGAGGAAGGCGAAGCGGGCCGTGGGGTCGGCGACGCGGAAGTCCGCCGCCAGGGCGAGCACCGCCCCCGCGCCCGCTGCCACGCCGTGCACCGCCGCGATCACCGGGAAGGGGCACTCCCGGATCGCCCGCACCGTCTGGCCCGTCATGCGGTTGAAGTCGAGGAGCTGGGCGGTGTCCATGGACAGGGTCGCGCCGATGATCTCGTCGACGTCGCCGCCCGAGCAGAAGCCGCGGCCCTCGCCGGCCAGCACCAGGGCACGCACCGACCGCTCCCGGGACAGCTCGGCGAGCAGATCGCGCAGATCGGCGTAGGCGCCGAAGGTGAGCGCGTTGAGCTTCTCGGGGCGGGCGATGGTGACGGTCGCGACGCCGTCGGCGGTTTCGACGCGCAGGTGCTGCCACTCGGAGGTGCGGGCGGCGGAGCCGGTGAAGGGACTCATGACGTGCGGCCTCCTCGGGGGGCGGGCACTGCCTCACTGAGCTCTACCCCTCGAAGCTATCACTCATCCGTGACTGTCGTCACGAGTGCGCGATAAGCCTGTCCGGAAGTGACCTGGACGGGTCACATCCGTCACGGCTCGTCGACAGAGCGGCTACGGCGGGAGCAGCCGCGGGAGGCGGGCCGTTTGTAGGGGTAAGCCGCCCTGCAACGGGGCCGAAGGTCCCGCACGGTGCCCGTCGGACGCCTCTGCCGGGCGGCGCCGTACCATTCATAAGGTTGAAAGCAGGACAGCCTGCTCATGAACGGAACCGCCTTGTACGAACGCCCCGCCTCCCCCGCCTCCTGGCGCATCGCACTGCCGCACTCCGCCGCGGCCGTGCCCGTCGCCCGCGCTCTCGTGCGCACGGCGCTGGCCGAGCTGGAGCACGGGGCCGACTGCGACACCGCAGAACTGCTCACGGCGGAGCTGGTCGCGAACGCCGTGGAGCACACCGTCGGGGACTCCCCGATAGAGCTCGTGGTGGAGCTGCTGCCGAGCGGCTGCCAGGTCGAGGTGCACGATCCGGACCCGGCCCCGCCCGGCAATCTGACCCGGCCCGACGGCCGCGAGCCCGACCCGTGGCAGGAGCACGGCCGCGGCCTGCTGCTGATCCGCGCGCTCAGTTCGTCCTGCGGGCACCGCCCGACCGAGTCGGGCAAGGCCGTGTGGTTCCGCCTGCCGACGGTGCCGGAGCAGCGGCGTCCCGCCTAGGAGCGGCTTCAGGCCAGCGTCGCCACCAGGACCGCCTTGATCGTGTGCAGGCGGTTCTCCGCCTCGTCGAAGACGACCGAGTGGGGCGACTCGAAGACCTCGTCGGTGACCTCCAGCGAGTCGAGGCCGTGGGTCTCGTATATCTCCTGGCCGACCTTGGTGCCCAGGTCGTGGAAGGCCGGCAGGCAGTGCAGGAACTTGACGTCCGCGTTTCCGGTGGCGCGCAGGACGTCCATGGTCACCGCGTAGGGGGCGAGGGCGGTGATGCGCTCGTCCCAGACCTCCTTGGGCTCACCCATGGAGACCCAGACGTCGGTGGCGACGAAGTCGGCGCCGCTCACACCCTCCGCCAGGGACTCGGTCAGGGTGATGCGGGCGCCGCTCGACGCGGCGAGCTCCTGGGCCCGGTCGACGATCTCCTGGGCGGGCCAGTAGGACTTCGGGGCGACGATGCGGACGTCCATGCCGAGCAGGGCGCCGGTGACCAGGTAGGAGTTGCCCATGTTGAAGCGGGCGTCGCCGAGGTACGCGAAGGCGATCTCCCTGACCGGCTTGCTCGTGTGCTCGGTCATCGTCAGGACGTCGGCGAGCATCTGGGTGGGGTGCCAGTCGTCGGTGAGGCCGTTGAAGACGGGCACGCCCGCGTAGGCGGCGAGTTCCTCGACCTTCTGCTGGCTGTCGCCGCGGTACTCGATCCCGTCGTACATCCGCCCCAGCACACGTGCGGTGTCCTTCACGGACTCCTTGTGCCCGATCTGCGAGCCCGACGGGTCGAGGTAGGTCGTCGAGGCGCCCTGGTCGGCGGCGGCGACCTCGAACGCGCAGCGCGTGCGCGTCGAGGTCTTCTCGAAGATCAGGGCGATGTTCTTCCCGCGCAGGTACGGCGTCTCGGTCCCGGCCTTCTTGGCGGCCTTCAGCTCGGCGGCCAGCTCGATCAGACCGAGGAACTCCCGCTCGGAGAAGTCGAGCTCCTTGAGGAAGTGACGGCCGGCGAGGGCGGTCGGGACTGTCGCCATGGGGGCGCTCCAGGAATACGGGGACACAGACTCCTGGAAGTCTATACGACGTTCAGCATTTCTATGCGATCGCGCGTGCGCCTGTGCAGCGTCTATACGGCCTCCCGTTCGACCGGACAGCTCATACAGCGCGGTCCGCCTCGGCCCCGGCCCAGTTCGCTGCCCGGGATCTCTATGACCTCGATCCCCTGCTTGCGCAGGTGCGTGTTGGTGGTGGCGTTGCGCTCGTAGGCGACGACGACGCCGGGCTCGACGGCCAGGACGTTGCAGCCGTCGTCCCACTGCTCACGCTCGGCGGCGTGCACGTCCTGGGTCGCGGTCAGGACGCGGATCTCGCTCAGGCCGAGGGCGGCGGCGATCGCGCGGTGCATGTGCTCCGGCGGATGGTCGGTGACCTTGAGCTCCTTCTCGCCGACGCCCGGCTCGATGGTGTACGAGCGGAGCATGCCGAGGCCCGCGTACTGGGTGAAGGTGTCGCCGTCGACCATGGTCATCACCGTGTCGAGGTGCATGAACGCGCGCCGCTTCGGCATGTCGAGGGCCACGATCGTCCGGGCCGAGCCCGCGTCGAACAGCTTGTGCGCGAGCATCTCGACGGCCTGGGGCGTGGTGCGCTCGCTCATGCCGATGAGGACGGCACCGTTGCCGATGACGAGGACGTCGCCGCCCTCGATGGTGGACGGGTAGTCGGCCTGCCCCTCGGACCAGACGCGGAACGTCTCGTCACGGAAGAGGGGGTGGTGCCGGTAGATCGCCTCGAAGTGCACCGTCTCGCGCTGCCGGGCCGGCCAGCGCATGGCGTTGACGGCGACGCCGTCGTAGATCCAGGCGGAGGTGTCGCGGGTGAAGAGGTGGTTGGGGAGCGGCGCGAGAAGGAAGTCGTCGAGGTCCATGACATGGAAGCGCACGGAGGTCGGCTCCGGGTGCGCATCCAGGAACTCGCGCTTGGTCATGCCGCCGACCAGCGCCTCGGCCAGCTCCGGCGCGGGGAGCGTCTCGAAGGCGGCTCTGAGGTGGTCGGTGGCGAGGACGCCGTACTCCTTCTCGTCGAAGACCCGGTCCAGGACGAGCTTTCTGGCCGCCGGGATCTCCAGGGCCTCGGTGAGCAGGTCACCGAAGAGGTGGACCGCGACCCCGCGGTCGCGCAGGACGTCGGCGAAGCCGTCGTGCTCGGCGCGGGCCCGGCGGACCCAGAGCACGTCGTCGAAGAGGAGGGCGTCCTTGTTGCTGGGGGTGAGCCTTTTGAGCTCGAGATCCGGCCGGTGCAGGATGACGCGGCGCAGCCGCCCGGCCTCGGAGTCGACATGCATTCCCATGACTCCATCCTGACCATCGCGGGGCCGCTTGACCCGCCGGTCGGCCGTTTCTTCGATTACTTGTTTTCGTCCTCTTGACGATAATCGGATGCGGCGGTTATCGTCGAGCAGACGAAAACGAGGGGGTCCGATGGCCGACATCACCCGGCGCCTGGGCTGGCGCCATCTGCGCGGGGCGCCGACGGCGCACATCCGGCACCACCGCGGCGGCAAGGTGCTGCACGACGGCCCGGGGCTCAGCTTCTGGTTCCGCGCACTGACCGCGGCACTGTCCGAAGTGCCGGTCGACGACCGGGAGTTGGCGATGACCTTCCATGCCCGTACGTCCGACTTCCAGGACGTGGCGGTGCAGGCGACGGTCACCTACCGCATCAGCGACCCGGCACTCGCCGCCGCCCGGCTGGACTTCTCCGTCGACCCGGACACGGGGGTGTGGCGGGGCGCGCCGCTGGAGCAGCTCGGCACGCTGCTGACGGAGACGGCCCAGCAGCATGCGCTGGACGTTCTTGCCCGTACGTCGCTGTCGTCGGCGCTGGTGGACGGGGTGGCGGCGGTGCGGGAGCGGGTCGCGGAGGGGCTGGGCGGGGAGCAGCGGCTCCCGGCGACGGGCATCGAGGTGGTCGCCGTACGCGTGGTGGCGCTGCGTCCGGAGCCGGAGGTGGAGCGCGCGCTGCGCACACCCGCCCGTGAGCAGATCCAGCAGGAGGCCGACCGGGCGACGTACGAGCGGCGGGCGGTGGCCGTCGAGCGGGAGCGGGCCATCGCCGAGAACGAACTGGCCAGCCGGATCGAACTCGCCCGCCGCGAGGAGCAGTTGGTCGAGCAGCGCGGTACGAACGCACGGCGCGAGGCGGAGGAGCAGGCAGCGGCGGACGCGGTGCGGGCCGAGGCGGAGGCGGCGCGTTCGGTACGGCTGTCCCGTGCGGAGGCCGAGGGGGCGAGAGAGGTCGGTGAGGCCCGGGCCCAGGCACAGGCCGCCTGGCTCCAGGTGCATGCGGACGTCGATGTGGCGGTCCTGCACGCCCTCACCCGGACACGCCTCGCGGAGAACCTGCCGAACATCGACAGCGTGACCATCTCGCCGGATGTGCTCACAGGGCTGCTCGCCAAGCTGGGGCAGGCACAGGAATGAGCCTCGCGCCCCGCGTCGTCCTCGTCCATCGCACCACGGAATACGAGGAGTTGGTGGCCCACCACGGCACACATGGGCAGGCCGCCTTCTTCCTCTCCTCCCGGGGACGGGACATCGAGGAGGTCGCCGAGCGGCATCGCCGTACCCGGCGGGCGCTGGCGCAGGTGACCGCCGCAATTCCGCTGACGTGGCGTCAGTCAAGGGTCGAACGGGCCGACTTGGACCGCTTCCTGTTCGCACCGGAGGACGTCGTGGTCGTCGTCGGTCAGGACGGTCTGGTCGCGAACGTCGCCAAATACCTCACCGGTCAACCGGTGTTGGGCATCGACAGCGACCCCGGCCGCAACCCGGGTGTGCTGGTACGGCACCGCCCCGAGGACGCGGCCGGATTGTTGACATCCACCGGCCCGTCGGTCGACGAACTGACCATGGTCGAGGCCGTCGCCGACGACACCCAGCGGATCGTCGCGCTCAACGAGATCTACCTGGGCGCCGCCGGACACCAGACGGCCAGGTACCGCCTGGGCCTCGAGGACGACGGGGGTGTCGTCGAGGCCCAGGCTTCGTCCGGGGTACTGGTGGGGACGGGGACCGGGGCAACGGGGTGGATCGGGTCGGTGTGGCAGGAGCGCGGCGGGGCGCTGTCGCTGCCGCGGCCCACGGACGGACGCCTGCTGTGGTTCGTACGGGAGGCGTGGCCGTCGCCGGCCACCGGGACCTCGCTGGTGGCGGGCGAGCTCTCCGCGTCCGGGGGACTGCGGATCACCGTCGAGTCGGAGCGGCTCGTCGCCTTCGGGGACGGGATGGAGACGGACGCCCTGGAGCTGACCTGGGGGCAGTCGGTGCGGGTCGGGGTGGCCGGGACGTCACTGCGCCTGATCGGCTAGCGGGGCCTCCACCCCGGCCTGCGAGTGCGCCCGCACCGGCGCCCACAGCGTCACCCCCGACACCAGCGCGACCGCCGCGGCGGCCACCAGCACCGGGACGTTCCCCAGCGCGGCCGCCACTGCCCCGCCGCCCAGTGCCCCCACCGGCACCGTCACCAGGAGCGCCGCCTGGTTGAAGCCCGCGACCCGGCCCTGCAGTCCGGCCGGCGTGATCTGCTGCTGGAGGGTCGTCAGGGAGATGGCCCAGACGGTCACGGCGAGACCGTACGAGATCTGGTACGCGAGCAGGATCGCGAAGGCGGGGCCGGCGGACGCCGCCGGGACCAGGAAGCCCGCGGCGCCCGCCACCAGGCCGCAGATCCTCGTCGTCCGCCACAGCCCGAGACTCGTGCCGAACCGCCCGGCCACCACGATCCCGAGCACCGTGGCCCCGCTGAACGCGGCGTACGTCATGCCCAACTGCCATGCACTCAGGCGGAGTTCGCGGCTCGCGTAGAGCACGTAGAGCGCGGCCGAGGCCCCGCTGCCGAGGTTGAGCCCGGCGCCGGCCAGCACCATCCTCAGCAGCCGCCGTTCCCGCCGTACGACGTCAAGTCCCGTACGCAGGGCGGCCGTCGGCGAGGTGCCCGACGGGTCCCGCTGTCCCACCGGCGTGTCGAGGGCGGTGGGCAGCGCGAACAGCACCAGCGCCTCCACGGCGTACGCGGCGCTGCCCACCGTCAGGGCGAGGCCCGTGCCCGTGAGACCGACGAGGACACCGCCCAGTGCCGGGCCGCCGACCTGGCCGACGGTACGGGCGCCGGTCAGCACCGAGTTGGCAGCGAGCAGCCGTTCGCGGCCGACCACGCGGGGCAGCGCCGCCTGGAGGCCGAGGTTGAGGGTGAAGGTCAGACTGCCGGAGACGACGGCGACGGAGTAGAGGTGCGGCCAGGTGATGTCCCCGGTGGCCTGCGCAAGCGGGACCGAGCCGACGACCAGGGCCTGGAGGACCGTGGCGATCACCAGGAGGCGGCGCAGCGGTACGCGGTCGACGAGCACTCCGGCGAAGGGGCTGAGCACCGCCCCCGGCAGATACGTCAGCGCGAGGATCACCGAGGCGGCGAACGGCCCGGCGTCCAGGACGGTCACGGCCAGCAGGGTCAGGGCCAGGGCGGTGATCTGTCGGCCGACGGACCCGGCCGTCTGCTCGGCGCACAGCAGGACGAAGGGACGGTGGCGCCTCAGTGGGCGGCCGTCCGGCGGGACGGCCACCCGTCAGATTCCGGTGCAGGGGACGGGCCATTGGCCGATACGGGGCGCCAGGACCACCGCCCGGCCGTCGGTCACCTTGACGAGCCCCTCGTCGGCCAGCAGCGCGGCCGCCGCACGCTGTCTGTCGGTCAACTCGTCCAGTGGGGTCGGTACTTGAAGGGTTTCGAAGGTCGAGAAGAGGTCGGGGTCGTCGAGGGTGTAACGCACCGAGGCCGTGGGGTCCCTACGGTCCATGACGGTGACGAAGCCTGGTCCGCGCCGGTGGTAGAGCATCCCGTAGACATACCCCGCCGAAGGGCCGGTCACGGCATCGTCGTCCATGCGCAGCGGCTCGCCCCACGTGGGCAGCGAGACATAGGTCCGTCTGTCGCGGAACAACAGGCCGAGTCCGAAGGCGTGTTGGAGCCATTCGTCGAGCTCCTCGGCGGGGACCGGGTGACCGCCCTCGGCGAGCAGGCGGTGCAGGGCCGTCCCGCTTCTTCCGTCCTCCAGGCGGCGCAGGGCGGCAGCCTGCCAGCCCGTGAACCGGTGGGTGCGCGGCTGCCGGCCCGCCCGGCGGTCGTGCACCAGCAGGGCGTCGCCGTCCTCTGCGAACGTCAGCCGGGAGCCGGGGTGGTCGGTGAGCCAGCGTTCGACGCCCGCCTTGAGCCGCGCCTCCGCCTCTCCTTCGATGCCGGCGTCCTCCGTGTCGAACAGGTAGACCAGGTCGGCGAGTTCGTCCTCGGGCAGGTCGTAGACGTGCTGGTACATCTCGGCCGGGCGGCGCTTGCCGAAGCCGAGGCCGGGGTCGTTGAAGTGGGGGCTGAACCGTTCGAGCTGGATGCGGTGGGCGCCGCCCGGCGGCTGGAGGTGGACGAGCGCCGGGAGTTGGTCGATCACGGACGTGTAGTCGTCGGCGGTCTCGCCGGGGAAGCCGTAGAGGAGGTTCCAGGAGCAGGTCAGGGAGTGGTTCTCGCACTCGCGGAGGGTGCGGATGTTGCGGGCGCCGGTGACGCCCTTGTCCATGAGGTCGAGGACGCGGCTGCCCAGGCTCTCGATGCCGGGCTGGATGTGCACGGTGCCCGAGTCGGCGAGCAGGGCGAGCTGGTCGGGGGTGAGGTTGGACTTGACCTCGTAGTGCATGCGCAGGTCCCAGCCGCTGGATACGGCGCGTGGCAGGAAGTCCTTGAAGTACGCCATGTCGATGATGTTGTCGACGGTGACGACGTCCAGGATGCGGTGCCGGCGGACCAGGCGGTCGAGCTCGGACCAGAGGCGCTCGCCGGGCTTGGCGCGGAAGGCCATCGCCGAGCCGTTGAGTCCGCAGAAGGTGCAGTGGTGCTTCTCGCCCCACCAGCAGCCGCGCGCGCCCTCGACGACCAGCTTGGGGTGCACGTACTCGGCGACCGGGGAGGCGTCCAGCGCCGACTGCCAGTCGTCGTAGTCGGGAGAGGGGATGTCGGCGGGTGCCACCGTGCGCTTCGACTCGGTGTTGGCGCGCGAGACCTCGCCGTCCCACCAGCACAGACCGGGGACGTCCGCAGGCGGGGTGCGCTCGTCGAGGTGGCGCAGGAGGGCCGGGAAGGCGTACTCCCCTTCTCCGCGCACCACGTGGTCGACGAAGCGGTGGTTGCGATGCAGGGCGTGGCCCATCGGGCCGTCGCAGTTGCTGCCGCCGAAGACGACCGTCAACTCCGGGCGCCTGACTTTGAGTTCACGGGCCAGCGCGAGTGAGGAGACGTTCTGCATGAAGGTGGTCGTGAAGCCGACGACGTCCGGCTCGTCGGCGAGTACGGCATCCGCGCACTCGGCGATGAACTCGGCCGCGTACGGGCGCATTTCGCGAGCCGTGTCGACGGTGATCGCGTGCCGCTCGGCATAGTCGCGCAGCTGCTCCGTGCCCCAGCCGGGGTCGTCGTGGAGCACTCCGGAGAAGACCCAGTCCCCCAGGCCGTGGAAGATCGAGTCGCTGCCGACCCGCACGTAGTCGCCCGGCCGCAGCCGCCCGCCGGAGCACTCCAGCAGGAACTCCGCCCAGCGCAACGAGCCGTGGAACTCGCGCACCTCGTCGTCGGGACGGGTACGCGAGACCAGGGTGTGCAACAGGCCCACCTGGAGTGACGGCAGATCGATCGGATGCCAGGGCATCGTCACCAGGTGGACGCGCAGCCCGTTCAGCGCGTCGGCCGTTTCTCCACGATGCGCGGCTGCCGGTTCGTCTTCTCTTCCTCGCGGACGACTACCTTCTTGATCTCCACGGGTGCCCCACCCTCCTCGAACTCCCCTGATTCGTAAGGATGTTCAAGTTAGGCGGGGTGCCTGTGGGACACAAGGGGTGCCCAGGGCCGGTGGCCGACCTTGGCTCAAAGCCGCGGGTCCACCGGCTCCGACTCCAGCGCCAGCACCCCGAACACGGCCTCGTGCACCCGCCACAGCGGCTCGCCCTCCGCCAGCCGGTCCAGTGCCTCCAGGCCCAGGGCGTACTCGCGGATCGCCAGCGACCGCTTGTGGTTCAGGAAGCGGCCGCGCAGGCGGGTCAGGTTGTCGGGGCGCGTGTACTCCGGACCGTAGATGATCCGCAGGTACTCGCGGCCCCGGCACTTGATGCCGGGCTGCACCAGCCGGCCCTCCGTGCTGCGCACGAGCGCACCGATCGGCTTGACGACCATGCCCTCGCCGCCGCGACCGGTCATCTCCAGCCACCAGTCGACGCCCGCCTGCACCGACTCCGGGTCACCGGTGTCGACGTAGAGCCGTCGGGTGGTCTGCAGCAGACCGCTGCCGTCATGCTCCACCAGCCGGTCGAGCAGGGCGAGCTGCTCGTCGTGCGGCAGTGCGGCCAGGCTGCGGCCCTGGACGGCGAGGATCTGGAAGGGCGCGAGGCGTACGCCGTCCAGTCCGTCCGTCGTCCAGCAGTAGCGGCGGTACGCCTCCGTGAACGCGGCCGCGTTCGAGGCCCGTTCGCGCTGGCGGGCCAGCAGGTCGGCCACCTCGACGCCCCGCGCCGCGGCGCCCTCGAGTGCGGCGAACGCACCCGGGAACACCGCGCCCGACGCGGCGCCGACGGCCGCGTACTGCGACCGCAGCAGCCCGGAGGCCTTCAGCGACCACGGCATCAGCTCCGCGTCCAACAGCAGCCAGTCCGTGTCGAGTTCGGCCCAGAGACCGGCCTCGGTGACGGCTGTGCGGACCCGCCCGAGGATCTCCTCGGTCACCGACTCGTCGTCGAAGAACGGGCGTCCGGTACGGGTGTAGAGCGAGCCCGTCGGACCGTCGACCCCGAACCTCTTCCGCGCCGCCTCCGCGTCGCGGCACACCAGCGCCACGGCCCGCGAGCCCATGTGCTTCTCCTCGCACACGACCCGCGCGACACCGTCCGCCGCGTACTGGGCGAAGGCCTCGGCCGGGTGCTCCAGGTAGCCCTCGACGTGACTGGTCGCCGTCGGCGCCATGGTCGGCGGCAGGTACGGCAGCAGGCGCGGGTCCACGGCGAACCGGCTCATGACCTCCAGGGCCGCGGCCGCGTTCTCCTCGCGGACCGACACCCGGCCCGAGTGCCGGGTCTCGACGATCCGGCGGCCGTGCACGTCGTTCAGGTCGAGCGGCCGGCCGTCGTGACCGCCGGGCGCCTCGGTCCGCAGCGGCTTCGTCGGCTCGTACCAGACCTGCTCCGCCGGTACGTCGACCAGCTCCCGCTCCGGCCAGCGCAGCGCGGTGAGCTTGCCGCCGAAGACGGCGCCGGTGTCCAGGCAGATCGTGTTGTTGAGCCAGGTGGCCTCCGGGACCGGGGTGTGGCCGTAGACCACCGCTGCGCGTCCCCGGTAGTCCTCCGCCCACGGGTAGCGCACCGGCAGCCCGAACTCGTCGGTCTCGCCGGTGGTGTCGCCGTACAGCGCGTGCGAGCGGACGCGGCCGGAGGTGCGGCCGTGGTACTTCTCGGGCAGACCGGCGTGGCAGACCACCAGCCGGCCGCCGTCCAGGACGTAGTGGCTGACGAGCCCGTCGATGAACTCCCGCACCTGCGCGCGGAATTCATCGCTCTCGCCCTCCATCTGCTCGATGGTCTCGGCGAGCCCGTGGGTGTGCTGGACCTTGCGGCCCTTGAGATGACGGCCGTACTTGTTCTCGTGGTTGCCGGGCACGCACAGGGCGTTGCCCGAGCCGACCATCGACATCACACGGCGCAGCACGCCCGGGCTGTCCGGGCCCCGGTCGACGAGGTCGCCGACGAAGACGGCCGTACGGCCCTCCGGGTGCACACCGTCGGTGTAGCCCAACTTGCCGAGCAGCGACTCCAGTTCCGAGGCACAACCGTGGATGTCGCCGATGATGTCGAAGGGGCCGGTGAGGTGGGTCAGGTCGTTGAACCGCTTCTCGGTGACGACGGTGGCGTTCTCGACGTCCTCCACCCCGCGCAGGACGTGCACCTTGCGGAAGCCCTCGCGCTCCAAGTGCCGTACGGAACGGCGGAGTTCGCGGATGTGGCGCTGGATGACCCGGCGCGGCATGTCGGCCCGGTCGGTGCGGGCCGCGTTGCGCTCGGCGCACACCTCCTCCGGGACGTCCAGCACGATGGCGATGGGCAACACGTCGTACTGCTTGGCCAGGTCGATCAGCTGCCGCCGGGAGTCCTGCTGCACGCTGGTCGCGTCGACGACGGTGCGGCGGCCGGCGGCCAGGCGCTTGCCCGCGATGTAGTGCAGGACGTCGAAGGCGTCCTTGGTCGCGCTCTGGTCGTTCTCGTCGTCGGAGACCAGGCCGCGGCAGAAGTCGGAGGAGATCACCTCGGTCGGCTTGAAGTGCCGGCGGGCGAAGGTCGACTTACCGGAACCGGAGGCGCCGACGAGGACGACGAGGGCGAGGTCGGTGACGGGCAGGACGCGCCCCTTGGTCTGGTTCTCGGTCATGCCGCCTTCGCCTCCTTCTCGGTCTTCGGGTCGGCCATGCTCATTTCGAACACCGCCATCTGGGTCGGCGGTCCGACCTCGGGGTCGTCGAGACCGACGGGCACGAACTGCACGCCGTAGCCGTGCCGTTCGGCCACCGTCTGCGCCCAGGTCCGGAACTCCTCGCGCGTCCACTCGAAGCGGTGGTCGCCGTGCCGGACATGGCCGGCCGGGAGGGACTCCCAGCGGACGTTGTACTCGACGTTCGGGGTGGTCACCAGGACCGTGCGCGGACGGGCCGAGCCGAACACCGCGTACTCCAGGGCGGGCAGCCGCGGCAGGTCGAGGTGCTCGATGACCTCGCTGAGCACAGCGGCGTCGTACCCCTTGAGGCGGTTGTCGGTGTACGCGAGCGAGCCCTGGAAGAGCTTGACCCGCGAGGCCTGCCGCTCGCCCATGCGGTCGAGCTTGAGCCGCCGGGAGGCGATGGTCAGCGCGCGCATCGACACGTCGACGCCGACGATCTCGGTGAACCGCACGTCCTTGAGCAGCGCCTGCACCAACTGCCCCTGTCCGCAGCCGAGGTCGAGCACGCGCGCCGCACCGGACGCGTGCAGCGCCTCGATGATCGCGTCCCGTCGCTGCACGGCGAGCGGAGTCGGCTTCTCCTCCGTCTCGGTCTCCGCCTCGACGGCGTTGTCGATGTCCTCGACCTCGCTGTCGTCGGCCTCCGCGAGCCGCACCAGCTCGAGCCGCTCCATCGCCTCGCGGGTCAGCGACCAGCGGCGCGAGAGGTAACGGCTGGTGATCAGCTTCTGCTCCGGGTGCTCGGACAGCCAGCCCTCACCGGCCCGCAGCAGCTTGTCGACCTCGTCGGAGGCGACCCAGTAGTGCTTGGCGTCGTCGAGGACCGGCAGCAGGACGTAGAGGTGTCGCAGCGCCTCCGCGAGGGTGCGGTCCTCGGCCTCCAGGACGAGACGCACATAGCGCGAGTCGCCCCACTCCGGGAACTCCGTGTCCAGGGCGACGGACTCCACCGTCACCGTCCAGCCGAGCGGCTCGAAGAGACGCCGTACGAGGTCGGGGCCGCCTCTGGCGGGCAGCGCGGGCACCTCGACGGTGAGCGGCCTCGGCTCGGCGGGAAGTTCCGGCCGGGCATTGCACACGCCCTTCATCGCGCTGGAGAACACGCTGCTCAGCGCCACGGCGAGCAGGGAGGAGGCCGCGTACGGGCGGTCGTTGACGTACTGCGCGAGCGCCGCGTCGGGCGCCCCGCCGCGCCCCTTGCCCCTGCCCTTCCTGACCAGCGCCACGGCATCGACCTCCAGCAGCAGCGCCGCCGTGCAGCGCTGGGCGTCGGCCTCGGGGTAGAGGACGTGCGCCTTGCCGTAGGAGGTGGAGAACGCCTGCGCCTTGTCGGGGTGCTTGTGCAGCAGGAAGCCGAGGTCGGTGGCCGGGCGTTCGGGGGTGCCGGTGGTGGTGATGGTCAGGAACATGCGGAGACTCTCCGACAGGTGGACGGTTCTGGGTGCCGTACGCACGAAAGCCCCCAGGAATGGTGATCCTGGGGGCTCGGCAGGACGACGGTCTCACCTTCGCACACGGGGCCGACCCGCGCCCTTGTTTATTGCTACGGCTCTTGCGACTGTCCGTTCCTACGACAGCTGTGCCTGGACCTGGGCCGAGATCAGCTCCAGGTGGTCCAGGTCGTCCAGGTCGAGGACCTGGAGGTAGAGCCGCTGCGAGCCGATGGCGGCGTAGCGGCCGATCTTGTCGACGACCTCGGCCGGGGTGCCCGCCAGGCCGTTCGCCTTCAGTTCGTCGACCTCGCGGCCGATCGTCGCAGCGCGGCGGGCGACCTCCTGGTCGTCCTTGCCGACGCAGACGACCAGGGCGTTGGAGTAGGTGAGGTCCTCGGGCCTGCGGCCGGCCTCCTGGGCGGCGGCGCGGACCCGGCCGAACTGGCGCTCGCTGTCCTCGATCGAGGCGAACGGCATGTTGAACTCGTCCGCGTAGCGTGCGGCCAGGCGCGGGGTGCGGCTGGCTCCGTGGCCGCCGATCAGGACGGGGATCCGGTCCTGTGCGGGCTTGGGCAGCGCGGGCGAGTCCGTGAGGTCGTAGTGGGTGCCGTGGAAGTCGAAGGTGTCGCCGGTCTTTGTCTCCCACAGGCCCGTGACGATCGCGAGCTGCTCCTCCAGGCGCGCGAACTTCTCCTTCGGGAACGGGATGCCGTACGCCTTGTGCTCCTCCTCGAACCAGCCTGCGCCCAGGCCGAGTTCGACGCGGCCGCCGGACATCTGGTCGACCTGTGCGACCTGGATGGCGAGCACGCCGGGCAGACGGAAGGTACCGGCGGTCATGAGGGTGCCGAGGCGGATGCGCTTGGTCTCACGGGCCAGGCCGGCCAGGGTGATCCAGGCGTCGGTGGGGCCGGGGAGGCCGTCCACGGAGCCCATGCGCAGATAGTGGTCGGAGCGGAAGAAGGCGTCGAAGCCGAGGTCTTCGGTGGCCTTCGCCACGGTGAGCAAGGTGTCGTAGGAGGCGCCCTGTTGGGGCTCGGTGAAGATGCGAAGATCCATACCTCCATCCTGCACGCTCCGGTGACTGTCAACCCCATCGGTCCCGCCGGGCACGGCCGTCCCCGGGCGGGTGAAATCCGTCAACGAGGGGCAGGCGGTGCGCTCGCGCCAGTGACCCGGCCTGGTGGTGATCGTTGCTCGTGCGGAGCCGGGCCGCCCGGCGCCCGCTCCGGTCTGTCGTCGCCGGGGCTGTCACCCGCATCGGCCTCCCCGAGGGGGCCCGGGGCCGAGGAGGCCGTCATGTCCGAAGAGTCCGTTCCGCAGCAGGGCGGGGGCGCCGGCCAGCCGAAGGGGTTGCTGCAGCAGATGGAGGAGCTGATGGCGGCGCTGAACGCGGACCTGTCGGCACTGGACGCGGATCTGCAGTCGGCGGGACGAGGCTCCCAGGAGAGCGGCGAGGCCGGCTGAGACCCGGGCCGACCGGAGCGCCTGACACGACCGGGAACCCTAGCCCGCCTCCCTCTCCGGCTCCGGCAACGCCTCTTCCCGGTCCGCGAGTCTGCGCAGCATCTCCCGGACCCGGTCCCTGGACTCGTCCGCCGCGTCGATGGCCTCCATGCACTGCCAGTAGGTGCTCTCGTCGTCCACGGCGCAGGCGAGGCCGACCAGGGCGATGCCCACCTCGCCCAGCAGGCCGCCGAGGCCGAGGAGGGTCTGGCGGGCGTCGCCCAGATCGGTGAGCTGGGCCGCGCGCAGGTCCTCGGTGGCGAGGCGCGGTGTGTCCAGGACGCCGCAGCCGCGGCCCGCCAGCTCCGTCAACCCCAGTGCCTCGCCCCGGAGTTCGGGTGGTCCGGAGACCGCGAGGCGGCTGCCTATCGCCTGTGCCAGGGCCTGCGCCTGCCACACCTCCGTCATGGTTTCCGGCGCGTCGCCGCTTCCCGCCAGGGCCCGTCTGCTCGTCACGATGAGCCGCACCGCGTCCATGCGCTGTCCCCGTCTGTCGGCCCGAACTCCGTTGTTCACTACCCAGAGTGAGGGGGTGCGGGACGAAAAGCCAGAGGAAGGCGGAAATCTGTGGACAATGAATCGGTTTCAGGCCGGATTTTGACTCCGGAGAGTGAAAGCGGATCGATTCGCTCCTACGGCCGCGGGAACCTCCGCTCATTGCGGTCGATCTTCGCGTCCAGCGCCACGAGCGGATCGATGCCCAACACCTCGCACAGCTGCAACAGATACGCGAGCACATCCGCGACCTCGTCCGTGACCCGGTGCGCGGTATCGGGGTCGTCCATGACCCGTGCCGACTCCTCCGGCGTCAACCACTGGAAGATCTCGACCAGTTCGGAGGCCTCCACGCTGAGCGCGGCGACGAGGTTCTTGGGCGTGTGGTACGGCTGCCAGTCGCGGGCGGCGGCGAACTCGGCCAGCCTGCGCTGCAGTTTCGCCACGTCGAGGGGCTCGTGCGGGGGTTGGTGCAGGGGATCGGTCACGGCTCCAGGTGTACCACCGTGACGCCTTCGGTCCCGGCGGCCCACGACGCGTCGCTGACCGCGGCGACGAGGCGGATGTGCCCGCGGCCGGCCATCCGCACGGCCAGCCGCAGCAGTTCCCGGCGCTGCCGTGGGTCCAGTGAGCGGTCGAAGCCGTCGGCGAGGACGGTGAGCGACTGCATCGCCGCGGGCACCTCCCCGGCGGTGTCCACCTCCAGTACGCCCGGGCCGGTCAGCAGGACCAGGGCTAGGGC
The DNA here is from genome assembly GCF_040644055.1 of Streptomyces sp. NPDC047043. Lineage (NCBI taxonomy): Bacteria > Bacillati > Actinomycetota > Actinomycetes > Kitasatosporales > Streptomycetaceae > Streptomyces > Streptomyces sp. NPDC047043. The sequence continues at coordinate 187,858 of NZ_JBEYVO010000023.1, read as the reverse complement.
GACGTACCTCAACTCGCCCTCTCCCAGGCGCCCCAAGGACGTCCGGAAACCGTCGCCGCGGTCGAGCAGCGCCTGCACCGTTCCGTCGCCCAGTGGCTCGGCGAGCACGTCGGCCACGGCTCCGGTGCATCCTTTGCGCACGGCGTCGACGAGCTGCGCATGGCGGCGTCCGCACTCGGCGCGGGTGCGCCACAGGACGGCGGCGAGGTTGCCGCAGCCGCCGAGGAGGCGGCCGGAGCCCGTCGGCACCGGGGCCCGCATCCGGTCGGGGCGCGGATCGCAGGCGAAGACGGAGCGCAGGGCGACCACCATCTGTTCGGCGGCGGCCAGCACCCGCCGCTGTCCGTCGGTCTTGCCGGCCACGCGCAGCGGCAGCATCGCGGTGCCGAGCCGGTCGTCGGGCAGCGGGGCCCGGGTGACGGACGCCGAGCCGGCGGTGTGCCAGGCGGCCTGCACGGTGCGGCGGGCGGGATCGCGCAGGGCGGTCTCCAGCAGGACAAGGCCGCCGGACGTCAACCGCTCGCCCACGATGCGCAGTTCGGGCTCGGCCTGGACGGCGACGTCGAGCCGGACCGGCCCCTCGGGTCCGTCGGCCGTGCAGCCGATGCGGAAGCCGCGCCGGCGCTGGGCGTCGGGCCGGGCCCGGTCGGGCACGCAGGCCACCGGGTCGGGGAACGCCTCACCGGCCTGCGCCCCGCCGCCGAGCCGGGCCAGCGCCTCGTACGCCCGCAGCGCACTCGTCTTGCCGACCCCGCTGGGCCCGGCGAACAGGGTGACCGCGCCCAGCCCGAACCCGGCCCCGCGATGCCCGGCGAAGGCGGACAACCTCAGCTCGGTGACACAGGGCCGCTCCGGGCGTCCGCCGTCCGCACACGAGCGGACCGTATCGGAACGCGAGTTGGCGTCCGGCTTCGGCGACAAGGACGACGGCTTCAGCGACACAGATGACACGGCCATCCCCGGACCGTAGGGCTCCGCCGGAGCGGCGAACCGTTCCGGCGTGCGGAGCTTCCTACGATCGGGGGACCAGGGGCCTGTCCGGCAATTCCCGTCGTCCGCCCGAAAGGCGGGCCCCGCGGCGTCTGGTGCGTGCGATCGCAAGGCGCCGGAGCGCCCTCGACGGGGGGTCCCCCCACGTCCTTGAGGCAGTGGGGGAGTGCGTGCCAGACGCCGCGGGGCAGGCGGGAATTGCCGGACAGGCCCCAGGTCAGGTCGAGGAGACGCCGGCGCTCTCCATCAGGCCGTTGACCTCGGTGCCGGACGGGGTCAGCAGGAAGACGTTGCGGTCGACGCGGTGCATGCCGCTCGCCAGGCCGAAGACCACTCCGGTGCTGAAGTCCAGGACGCGCTTGGCGACTTCGGTCTCCGCGCCGGTGAGGTCGAGGAGGACCGGGACGCCGGCCATCAGGGTCTCGGCGACCTCGCGGGCGTCGGCGAAGACGCTGATCCTGAGGACGACGAAGCGGCGGCGGGTCTCCGTCACCGCCTCCGGGAGCGCACGGTGACCCACCGCGGACGGCCAGGCGTCGCGTCCGCGCAACGGCACGACCTGGGCGAGCCCTTCCCACTGCTCATCGGTGACGTCGTGGCTGTTCACCGGCTCCCCCCGAACTGACTCGCACTCATTGCCTGCACCAGCCAATTCTTACGCCATGTCACCCGTTCGGCCCAACAGCGACACGGTCCGCGACCGTCACAACCGTATCGGCGGCGACAGATGCGGTCGACAGGCATGGTCGGGAATGACCGGTTCCTGCCCGATCGGGGCTTCTTACCCGCCTCACACCGGACTCTTCACCTCCGGCCACGCCCCGCTCACCGGCCGCGACTAGCGTCCCGTGACGTGCACTTGGCAGAAACTCAGCTGGTGGCACCCGGCCGGCGGACGCAGTCGGCGGTGTCCGCCGCCCAGGAACCCCCCGCACAGTGGCACCGCGTTCTGACGCTGCTCGCCGACGTCAGCCTCTTCATCGGTACGCGGGCGATCTGGACCCAGGCGGCCAGTCACCGGCCGGCCGTCGCCGCCGTGATCTCGGTCTGCTACGCCTCGATCCTGGTGTGCGGGGTGCTGGCGCTCGTGGTGCGCCGGGCCCGGTCGCTGGCGCGGCTCGACGTGGTCGTGCTGGTGACCGCCGTGGTCCTCGCCCTGTGCGCGTGGGCCATGAACCACGGCGGCTCGGACGAGGCGGTGCTCACCACCCAGGCCGCCAAGGAGCTGGTCGCGGGCCATCACGTCTACGGGCACCCGTGGCCCTGGCTCTTCACCAAGGGCATCGCCCTCACCACGACGTTCAACGGCGGCTACGACTTCACGTACGGCTATCCCCCGCTCGCCCCGCTGCTCACCGCACCCCTGCTGTGGCTCGGCCACGGCGGCGCCCCGGCGACGGCCGTGAGCACGGGTGCCCTGATCGTCGGCACCGTCGTGCTGTGGCGGATGCTGCCCGTGCAGTGGCGGTCGGCGGCGACCATGGCCTGCCTCGGCTTCGGGTTTCTGCCGACCTACGGCCGCGAGGGCTACCCGGCGATCACCGCGCTGGCCCTGCTGATCCCGGTGGTGGTGCGCTGGCCGCGCACCGGGTACGGCGGGCGGCTCGGGGCGGCCGGTGCGGCACGGGCCGTGTGCCTGGGTGCCGCGTGTGCAGCGCAGCAACTGCCCTGGTTTCTGGCGCCGTTCCTGCTGGCCGGGATCTACGCGGTGCGCCGCGGGGAACTGGGCGGACGGGCCGCGGCGCTGGTGGTGCTGCGGATCGCCGGCCTCGCCGCCACCGTGTGGCTGCTGATCAACACGTACTTCATCGTGAGCGAGCCGGGCACCTGGATCAGCGGCATCGCACTGCCGTTGATCCAAGGAGCGACGCTGCACGGGCAGGGCCTGGTGGGCGTCTCCCTGTACTTCACGAACGGCAGCGACCGGCTCGACTGGTACGCGCACGCCAGCCTGCTGCTGGCCGCGGCCCTGCTCGCGCTGCTGGTGCTGTTCATGCGCCGGCTGGGACCGGCGGCGACCGTCCTGCCCTGGTGCGCCTTCTTCCTGGCGACCCGGTCCCAGGACGGCTACTACCTGATGATGACCCCGCTGTGGCTGGCGGCCGCGATCACCGCACCCCCGTCCGAGTTCGCGCGGGCCTGGCAGCCGCGCCCGCGCCTGCTGACCGGCCGGCACCGGCGTCCGGCGCTGGTCGCGACCGCCGCGCTGCTGCTCGCCCCGGCGCTGGTGAGCGCCGTCCTGGCGGTCACCGGAAAGCCGCCGCTCCGGATGGAGGTCGCCTCGGTGCGCCGGGCCTCGGCGAGTGCCGTCTCCCGGCTGACCCTGCGGGTCACCAACACCGAGGACAGCGCCCTCGAACCGCATTTCATGCTCACCGTCGGCCAGGGCCTGAAGCAGTACTGGACGATCCTGCGGGGACCGTCCACCCTGCCCGCGCACGGGACGGCGCGCTACGAACTGCGACCGCCGGCCGGGAGGTTCACCCTGCCGGGGCCGCACGCCCGGCTTCGGCTGCGGGCCTTCACGCCGACCCCGCAGACGCTGTCCAGCATGGACCTCCACCTGGTGGCGGACCTCGCCGACGTGCAGGCCCGCCAGCGAGGTTGACGGGACGTCAGGCGGCCGTACGCACGAAGCGGAGAGTCGCGGCGACGGTCGTCAGGCCGCGGATCATGCCCATCTGGTTCCAGCCGAGGCCGAACTCCCCGCGGTCCACGGTGAACTCCGTGTCCAGAGTGAGGGCGTCGGCGTCCGCGCCGGCCAGGCGGGCGGTGAGGGACTGCGGGCGGCTGATGCCGCGGACGGTGAGCTGACCGGACACCTCGACGGAGTCGCCGGCGCCGGCCTTGGCGCTGCGCACGGCGAAGGTGATCTCGGGGTGGTTCTCGACGTCGAAGAAGTCGGCCGAGCGCAGGTGCTCGTCGCGCTTCTTGTTCTTGGTGTCGAGGGTGGCGGCGTTCAGGGTGATCGTGCCGGTGGCCGAGCCGTCGGCGCCGACCTCGCCGTGGCCGCCGACGGCAGTGAAGGTGCCCTTCACGGTGACAAGGCCCCACATCGTCTTGTGGCGCAGGGCGACGGTGGAGGCGGCGGCGTCGAGCTGCCACACGCCGGTTTCGACGGCGACGGTCATGATCTTCTCCAGTGAGCGGGGGTTCGGTGAGGGGACCCGAGGAACGGGGTGATTCAAATTTGGATGACTGGCACGCTAGCTCGTTATCCAAATATGGACAACCCCCTCGTCCAAAATTGGACAACGAGTAGACTCGAATCCATGGCCGACCCCGAGGAGCACCGCACCGACCTGCCCGAATGTCCGTCCGCGCAGGGTGGCGGTCTGCTGCCCAAGGAGCTGCGGGCCTGGATGGTGATGCTGGCGGCCATGGGGGCGGTGGAGCAGGAGCTGCGGTCCGTCGTGAAGGAGCGGCTGGACGTCTCGCACGACGAGTTCCTGATCCTGTGCCTGCTGGCCGAGCAGCCCAGGGCAGGCCTGCGCATGACGCGGATCGCGGAGCTCCTGGGCCGCCCGAAGACCCGTCTCACGTACCAGATCGCCTGTCTCCAGCACGCAGGTCTGGTCACCCGCAAGTCGGTCTGCGGTGACAAGCGGGGCATCGAGGTCGCCCTCACCGAGAAGGCCCGCCGTCTTCTGCAGGAGGCCTCCGGCACCCTCGCCGCGACGGTCACCGGGGCCCTGACCCATGTCATGGGCCCGGACCAGCACGAGGCGATGTGCGGTCTGCTCCCGGAGCTCGCCAAGGAGGCCGGGGAGCCCGAGGCGCCGTAGGACGGGTTGCCCCTCCCCGCCTGGGTACTCGGCGGTCCCGTCCCGTTCTCGTGCCGGTGACCGTAGGAGGGCCGCATGGCCGCGCTGGACCTGCCCGAACCCGTCGTCCGTCACGGAGGCGCCGCGCCGCCGGTCGACCCGGCGGGACTCGAGGCCGCGCTGCGCGAGCGGGTCGACGGGGAGGTCCGCTTCGACGCCGGGAGCCGGGCCGCGTACTCCACCGACGCCTCGAACTTCCGGCAGACCCCGATCGGCGTGGTCGTGCCCCGCACTCCCGAGGCGGCCGGGGAGGCGGTGGCCGTGGCGCGCGAGTACGACGCGCCCGTGCTGTCGCGCGGCGGCGGGACGAGCCTGGCCGGGCAGTGCACCAACACCGCCGTGGTGATCGACTGGTCGAAGTACTGCCACCGGCTGGAGTCCGTGGACGAGGGCGCCCGCACCTGTGTCGTCCAGCCCGGCATCGTCCTCGACGACCTCAACCGCCGGCTCGCACCGACCGGCCTGCGCTTCGGCCCGGAGCCCGCCACCCACATGAACTGCACGATCGGCGGCATGATCGGCAACAACTCCTGCGGCGCCACCGCGCAGGCGCACGGCAAGGTCGTCGACAACATCTCCCGCCTCGAGGTGCTGCTCTACGACGGCACCCGCTTCTGGTGCGGGGAGACGAGTGACGAGGAGTACGCAGAGATCGAGCGGCAGGGGGATCTACGGGCCGCGGTCTACCGGCAGTTGCGCGCCCTGCGGGACCGGTACGGCGACGAGGTGCGCCGCCGCTTCCCCGAGATCCCGCGCCGGGTCTCCGGCTACAACTTGGACTCGCTGCTGCCCGAGTACGGCTTCGACGTCGCGGGGCTGCTCGTCGGCAGCGAGTCGACGCTGGTCACCGTCCTGCGGGCGGAGCTGGAGCTGGTGCCCGTGGTCAGGGAACGGACACTGGTGGTGCTCGGGTTCCCGGACGTCGACGTGGCCGCCGACGCCGTACCGGCGATCCTGCCGTACGAGCCGATCGCGCTGGAGGGTGTGGACTCCCGGCTGGTCCGGGACGAGCGGATCAAGCAGCTGAACCCGAAGGCGCGCGCCCAACTCCCGGACGGTAACGCCTTCTTGATGGTGCAGTTCGGCGCGGACACCGTCCAGGAGGCCGATGAGCGGGCGCACCGGATGCTGGACGGGCTGCACGAGTCCGAGCACGACGCCGAGGTCGCCTTCCTCGACGACCCCTCCCACGAGGAGGAGTTGTGGCAGGTGCGCGAGGCCGGGCTCGGCGCCACCGCGCACATCCCGGGCAGGCCCGACACCTTCGAGGGCTGGGAGGACTCGGCGGTGCCGCCCGAACGGCTGGGCGACTACCTGCGTGAACTGCGGTGCCTGTTCGAGGAGTTCGGGTACCTCAGCGACACCGGGCCCAGTCTCTACGGCCACTTCGGACAGGGCTGTGTGCACACCCGTATCCCCTTCGACCTGTACAGCGTGGACGGGGTGGCCGCCTACCGGAGGTTCATGGAGCGGGCGGCCGACCTGGTCGTGGGGTTCGGCGGCTCGCTGTCCGGGGAGCACGGGGACGGGCAGAGCCGGGGCGAGCTGCTGCCACGGATGCTGGGGCGCGAACTGGTCGAGGCGTTCGGGCGGCTGAAGGCCGTCTTCGATCCGCTGGACCGGATGAACCCGGGGAAGGTCGTGGCGCCGTACCGGCTCGACGAGAACCTGCGACTCGGCGGTGACTGGGCCCCGTACGCACCCCGTGATCTACATTTCCGCTTCCCGGACGACGGCGGTTCCTTCGCCGAGGCCGCCAACCGGTGCGTGGGCGTGGGCAAGTGCCGGCAGCTCACCACCCGGGGCGGCGCGGTGATGTGCCCCTCCTACCAGGTGACGCGGGAGGAGGAGCACTCGACGCGGGGGCGGGCCCGGCTGCTGTTCGAGATGCTCGACGGGCACGGCGACAGCGCGGTGCGGGACGGGTGGCGGTCGGAGGCCGTGCGGGACGCGCTGGACCTCTGCCTCGCCTGCAAGGGATGCAAGAAGGACTGCCCGGCCGACGTCGACATGGCCACGTACAAGGCGGAGTTCCTGTCCCACCACTACGCGGGGCGGCCCTGGCGCCGGCCCCGTTCCGATCTGTCGATGGGCTGGCTGCCGGTTCTGGCGCAGGCGGTGGGCCGCGCCCGTCTCGGCCCGCTGGTCAACGCGCTCACCCACACCCCGCCGCTGTCGAAGGCGGCCGTCGCCCTCGCCGGGGTCGAGGACCGGGAGGTCCCGCTGTTCGCCGGGCGGACGCTGCAGCAGTGGTTCGCGGGCCGTCGGGAGTCGTACGGTGACGGGGCGCGCGGCACCGTCCTGCTCTGGCCGGACACCTTCACGAACTTCTTCCACCCGCACGTCGGACAGGCGGCCGTGGAGCTGCTGGAGCACGCGGGCTGGCGGGTGGAGCTGCCCCGCGAACCGATGTGCTGCGGACTGACGTGGATCTCCACGGGGCAACTGGCCGTCGCCGAGCGGGTGTTGGGCCGCACCGTGCGCCGGCTCGCCGAGCATGTGCGGGCGGGCGGCCCGGTGGTCGGCCTGGAGCCGAGCTGCACCGCCGTGTTCCGCTCGGACATGCGCGAGTTGTTCCCCGGCGACCGCGACGCACGCAGGCTGAGCGAGCAGACGGTGACCCTCGCCGAACTGCTCACCGAGCACTCCCCCGGCTACCGGCCCCCGCAGCTGCCGGACCGTTCCGCGCGGGCGCTGGCCCAGGTGCACTGCCACCAGCACGCGGTGCTCGGCTGGGACGCCGACCGCGAACTGCTCGGCCGGGCCGGCGTCGACGTCGAGCGGCTGGACTCCGGATGCTGCGGGCTGGCCGGCAACTTCGGGTTCGAGCGCGGGCACTTGGAGGTCAGCGAAGCGTGCGCGGAACGGGTACTGCTGCCCCGGCTGCGCGAGACGGACGCCGCCACGGTCCTGCTCGCCGACGGCTTCAGCTGCCGCACCCAGGTCCACGAGTTCGACAGCGGCGGCCACGAAGCCGTCCACCTCGCGGAGTTGCTGGCCTCGGCGCTGCCCGACGGCGCGCACGGCAGTGCGTACGGGGTCGGGCCCGAGGTGCGGCCCGCCCCGCCGGGCCGTCTGGGCAGGGCCCTTGCGGCCGGCGGGGTCGGGGTGGGTGCCGCGGGCGTCGCAGCGGGAGTGCTGCGCAGGCTGCGGCGGTGACGCCCGCAGCTGCCCCTGCTACTGCGCCTTGCCGGACCGGCTGCGCACGACGGCGAACACCGCCGCCGCCAGGCCCAGTACGCCCACGACCAGACCGGCGACGCCGAGCCCGCGGGCGGTGGAGTCGCTGCTGTCCGAGGAGGCGGCCGAGGTGGAGCTCTTGGCGGTGGTCGCGGAGGAGGCGGCCGGGGTGCCGCCGTCCTCGTCCGAGGCGGCCTTGGCGGTCAGCTTGAGAACCGGTGCCGGGTTCTCCGGCTCGTCGTCGCCGGACTGCGCCTCCTCGATCCAGCGGACGGTCTTGCCGTCGGAGTAGGTCTGGAGGGTCTTGAAGGTCAACTGGTCGGTGTCGTCCGGCAGTTGACCGAAGGCGACGTTGAAGTCCTGGTACTGGCCGGCGCCGATCTTGCCGCCGGTCCAGGTGATCTCGGAGACGGCGTCGGTGATGGTGCCGTCGTCGGTCTTCACCGGCTTCTTGAGCTTCGCGGTCGTGACCTTCGCCGTCCAGCCGTCCTGCGGCGGCGACACGAGCACACCGAGGACAGGGTGGTCGGTCGGCAGGAACACCTGGACCTTGGTGGTGCTTGCCGTGTCCTCCTCGTTGGGGACGCGGAAGGTGAGGACGCCGTCCGTCGCGCCCTTGGCGTAGCTCTCGGGGTGGACGGTGACATGCGCGGAGGCGATGCCCGCGGCGGTCAGGACTCCGGCGGCGGCCAGACCGGTGACGACGCCGGCGCGGCGCAGGGCGATGCGTGCTGTGGACATGGGTGGGCGGATCTCCGTACCGGAAGAAGGAATGTCGAGGTCAGTGCACGTACGACATCCCCGCCGGCGGACCGCGCCGCTGCACCGCGTGCCGCAACAGGATTCGCCTCAGCGGCCGCGGACCGTCGGCACACAGGCGTACGGCATCCGGCGCGACCGGCACTGCTCTCGCCCCGCCGCGCACCTGCCACCAGGCCGCGAGGCCCGGGACGAGCGCGGCGGCCCGGCGCAGCAGCGACCACAGGGCGGCCTCGCCGCGTCGCAGCCACCAGGTCAGCACCACGGCCGCCCCGACATGCGCGGCGGTGGCGTGCGCGGTCAGGGCGTGGGAGTGGGCCATGCGCATGCCGTGCATGGTCTGTATGCCGTGCATGGCCATCGCCGTGTGCGGCCGTACGGCGTCGAAGGCGAGGTGCAGCCCACCCTGGGCCGTCACCGTGCCCGCGCCGATGGCGGCCAGCGACCGCTCCCGGCCGCCCAGCAGAAACCCGGCCCCGAAGACCGGCACGAACCCGACGGCCTGCACCCACACGGGCGGCGCCGCCCCGGTCGCCAGTGCGTGTCCCCCGGCGGCGAGCAGCACGCACAACGCGGCGAACACCGCCGCGCGCAGCCCGCGTATGGAGGAAGACGCCTTCATGGCGCCCGATACTGCCACGCGCGGCGGCCGCCCCGCCCTGCGGATGGCCAAGGGCACAGGTGCACACTGGAAGACCCAGCTCACTGACAACCCACTCTCACTGAAAACCCACACAGCGACGAGCCGAGGCGGTGCCGGGATGACGGCCGGTCTGCGCATCCGTATCGAGGGAGTCGACCTGCCGGGCCGAGCCTGCGGGCCCGACGGCGGCATCCCGTCGTACACGAACATTCATGTGGCCGTGCAGCGCCGGGAGCGTCCGGGCGAACTGCTCGATCCGCAGCCCGGTGACGCCGCGTCCGCCGACTGGACACTGGAGTGCGCGGTCAGCGGTACGGACGTCAAGGGGCCGTATGTGCAAGGGCGCTCGGGAGGTCGGTTCATCTATCTGTCGTGGGGGGCGGTCGACGGCTCCGGTGCCTTCGCCATGTTCCGGCGCGCCAAGCTGATGCTCGACGGCGTGCCCGCCGAGGTACTCGACGCCGCCGTGTGCGAAGGGCTGCTGGTCGGACGTCTGGGGCTGACCGACGGGCGTGGGCACCCCCTGTGTGCGCGGGTCGTGCCGCCGCATATCACCTGGACCGCCGGGCCGGCCCGGCAGGCGTGAACGTCCGCGCGCCCGGCGCGGGGTGAATAGCATGAGCGGCGTGACAGCCCGTGCACAGCGACGTATCACGCCGGCGCCCTCCGTGGGGCGGCGGGCGTTGCTCGTGCTCGCGCTGCTGGCCGGGCTGTTCGGCATGCACGGCCTGGCTCCCGGCGATGCCGTCCACGAACACGCCACCGCCCGGCACATGACGACGGCGGCCGATGTGCGCGACGGCTGCTCCGGCGGCGACTGCGGCGGCGGGCATGTCCGGCACGCCGACCGGACCTGTGCCTCGGGTGCCGTGAGCGGCGGGCCGACACTGCCCGCGCTCGTCCCCGACGCGATGGCCGTCCCCGTGCGCACCGACACCGTGTGCCCGTACGCGGGCACGGCCCCGGACGGTGCACGCGCGCCGCCCGACCTGTCGCAACTCCAGCTCCTGCGGATCTAGACACCATGCGCACCGCGGCCTCGTCCGACCGGCGACGCGGTGCGAGCGTGCGCAACACCCGTACGTACATGATCCGTCGGGCCGGTCTCACGGTCACCGCGGTGGCCGCTGCGCTCGTCCTCGCCGCCTGCGGCAACGACAGCGACAGCGGTAGGCACCACGGCTCCGTGCGAAGCTCGCCGCCGGCCCGGCCTCCTCGGCCGAGGTCAAGGACCTCGCCTCGCGCATCGAGAAGGCGCAGGACCCGGAGATCGAGACCACGCCCTCGTCCATGCCCGGCATGGACCACTCGGTGCACTCCGGCATGTCCGGAATGATGGACAGCAAGGACAAGGACAGGGACGCACTGAAGAAGACGTCCGGCGCCGACTTCGACACCATGTTCCTGACCATGATGACCGTGCACCACAAGGGTGCCGTCGAGATGGCGAAGACGGAGAAGGCCAAGGGCTCCCAAGGCCCCGCCACCTCCATGGCGGACGACATCGTCACCGCGCAGACCGCCGAGATCACGGAGATGAACAAGCTCCTCGGCAGGAGCTGAACGCTCCCCCGCCCACTCACCTCACCGACCGACGAGGCGACCATGCGTGATCAGGAACGACCGGCCGGGGGCTCCGTCGCCGACACCCAGCGCACCCACTGGCAGACGACCTACACCGAGCACCCGAGGATGTACGGCACGGAGCCCTCCGAGGCCGCCCGGCACGCCGCCGCCGACTTCCGCGCCGCGGGCGCCTGCACGGTCCTGGAACTCGGTGCCGGGCACGGCCGGGACGCCCTGTTCCTCGCCCGTGCGGGCTTCGCCGTGCACGCCGTCGACTTCAGCGCCGCCGCGCTGGGTCAACTCACCGCCGCGGCAAGGGAGTCAGGCCTCGCGGACCGGATCACGACGACCGTCCACGACGTACGCGATCCGCTGCCGCTGCCCGACGCCTCGGTGGACGCCGTGTTCGCGCACATGCTGCTGTGCATGGCGTTGTCGACGCAGGAGATCCGGGCGGTGGTCGACGAGATCGGCCGCGTCCTGCGGCCCGGCGGGCTCCTCGTCTACACCGTCCGCCACACCGGGGACGCCCACTACCGCGCGGGTGTCTCCCACGGCGACAACATCTACGAACACGGCGGTTTCGCCGTCCACTTCTTCGACGCCGACCTCATCCACTGCCTGGCCAAGGGCTGGCACATGCACGGTGTCCAGGCCTTCGAGGAGGGCGAACTGCCGCGCAGACTGTGGCGGATCACCCAGGCCAGGCGGTAGGTCAGGTGTTCACGGAGCGGGAGCGTCGGTCCGGCACAGCAGGGCCGCCCACAGGTCGAGGCGGTCGTAGAGGCGGGACAGGTCGCGGCCGGTGAAGCGGTTCACCGAGCTGCCGCTGACCCGGGACCGGGTGTGGCGGGAGCTGCGGGTCGGCCGTAGGCACCGTCCAGCCGTATCGCGCGGATCCCGCTGATGTAGCGGGCCCCGCAGCGGTCCTGCGGCAGCACCAGTTGCGGTCCGGCGCGGTCGAGGGGCGTGTCGTCGATGCTCGCCGCGAGCAGTACGGGCGCATGGGCGAAGTCGGGGTCGATCTCGGCCCAGGTCAGCAGGGCGTGATGACCGTCGGTGCCGGTGACGGCGATCAGGAAGCGCAGCCGGTCCTTGCGGCGGGCGGGGTCGAAGCCGGGGCCGGCGTCGGACAGCACGTCGTAGAGCCGCGGTCCCTCGAACTCGTGGTGCCGGACCCCGCTGGTCCGGCACTCGAAGGCGACCCGCACCCGGTGCTGCGGCCAGCCGAGCAGATCCGGCACGCCCAGGCGGGCCGGGCGGGCGAGATCACCGGTCAGGTCGAGCTCGGCGACCGGCTGCGTCAGGGTCCGACTCACGGGCTACCACCTCCCGGATGACGGTACCCGGCAGCCCTCTCCCGACAAACGCACATGCACGCCAAAAACCGGATACTGCTGGGCTCATGCGAACCCAAAAGCACCAGCGCCTTGCATCTGCAACAGACGAAGAAACAGGTCGGCGGCTCGCCTACCGGTCCAGCGCCGCCAGCACTTCCGCGCAGATCGCCATGGCCGTCTCCGCCGGTGTGCGGGCGCCGATGTCGAGGCCGATCGGGCCGTGGATGCGGCCGAGGTGCTCATCGTCCAGGCCCGCCTCCACGAGGCCGCTCGCGCGGCGGGTCTGGGTGTGCCGGGAGCCGAGGGCGCCGACGTACGCAATGCCCGAGGTCAGCGCGGTGTGCAGGGCGGGGACGTCGACGTCGGGCTCATGGCTCAGCATGATCAGGCAGGCGGCGGCAGGCCGCTCGGCGAGCAGCTTGCCGGCGTCCTGCGCGGCCGAGGTGACGGTGGCCTGCCAGCCGAGCAGACCGGCCTGGGCGACGAGGAGTTCGGCGAGCTCGCCGCCGCCGACGACGACGAGGTGCGGGACGGCGGGGCAGGTCTCGACGAGGCAGAGTCCGGCGTCGGTGGCGTGCACCTCGCGGCCGGCGCGATGCCGGGCAAGCAGCTCACGGGCGCACTCGGCGGCCTGCGGCGGCACGTCCGGACCGTCGGCCTGCCCGTCCCGGGTCACGACGGCGCTGACGGCATGCGTGCGCCGCTCGTCGAGCCAGGTCACGAGCGCCACGTCGGCACCCGCACCGAGCAGTTCCCACCAGCGGCCCGGGACGGCGGGCAGCGGCTGAAGGAGCACCTCGGCCTGTCCGCCGCAGGTCAGCCCCGCCTCCTTCACGCCGTCCTCGTGCACGGCCACGGCGACGACCCGAGCGGCGTGCCCGGGCAGCAGCGAGGCGGCCTCACCGACAAGCTGCCGGTCGAAGGCGCCCCGGTAGAGGCTGCCGTGGCACTGCCCGTCGGCGTCGATGAGGATCGCGTCGGCCGGATGCCGGGGCCCGAAACCGCGCTCGGTGAGGGGCCGCGCAAGCACCGCCGCCCGCCCCTGTGCCGCCCACTGCCGTGCCGTGTCCGCCAGTTCACGCATGAATCCAGGGTAGTCCGCAGGTCAGTACACGTCCCGGACGTACCGCTTCTCGGTGGCCAGCTGTTTGACGTACGCCACCGCGCCCGCCTCGTCCAGCCCGCCGTGCACGACCGCGATGTCACGCAGCGCCTGATCGACGTCCTTGGCCATCCGGGACGCGTCCCCGCAGACGTAGAAGTGCGCCCCGTCGAGCAGCCAGGACCACAGCTGGGGCCCGTGCTCCCGCATCCGGTCCTGGACGTACACCTTGGCGCGCTGGTCACGGGAGAACGCGGTGTCCAGCCGGTCGAGCGTGCCGTCGGCGAGAAACCCGGCGAGTTCCTCCTCGTAGTAGAAATCCGTCGCCCGGTGCTGTTCACCGAAGAACAGCCAGTTGGGACCCCGGTGGCCGAGCGCGCGCCGCTGCTCCAGGAAGCCGATGAACGGGGCGACGCCGGTGCCGGGGCCGACCATGACCATCGGGGTGGCGGGGTCGGCGGGCGGACGGAAGTGGGACGCGCGCTGGACGTGGACCGGGACCGCGGTGCCGGCCTCGGCGTCGGCGGGGAAGGGTGAGCAGACGCCCTGCCGGGGACGGCCGTGCAGGTTCTCGTAGCGGACGACCGAGACCGTCAGGGACACCAGGTGCGGGTCGGTGAGCGGGCTGGACGATATGGAGTACAGGCGGGGCTGCAGCCGCCCCAGCACGTCGGCCCACTCCTGCGCGTCGGCCCGCACCCCGTGCTCGGCGATCACGTCGACGGCCTGCCGGCCCCAGGACCACTTGGCCAGCTCGCCCTTGTTGTCGGGGCGCAGCAGCTTCTTCAACTCCCGCGGGTCACGGGCCCGTTCGGTGACGAACCGAAGCAGGTCGGGGGTGATCCGGGTGATGTCGAGGTTCCGCAACAGGGCCTCGCCGAACGGGACCTCTCCTACGCCGTTCACCGCGACGGCGGTGTCCGCGTCCAGGCCGGTCACGGTCAGCCATTCCCCCACCAGTTCGCGGGAGTTGAGCGGCCGGACGCCGAGCGCGTCGCCCGCGTCGTAGAGGAGCGGGGTCTCGCTGTCGCGGGTGTCGAAGGTGAAGCGGCGGACCTCCTTGCCGGCGCCGGGGAGGCTGAGCAGGCGGTTGCCGGTGAGGCGGGCGGTGACGGGCGCGGGCTTCTTCGGGCGGCTCGGGAGGGGCGCGGCCGGCGCGGGTGCCGGTGCGGGGGCTCCGGACAGGGCGGCCAGGATCTGGTCGAGCCAGGCGTGCGCCGTGTCCTCGTAGTCGGGCTCGCAGTCCGCGCGCGGGGCGAGGCGGAGCGCACCCAGCTCGTCCAGGCGCTGGTCCAGGCGGCGGCCGTGGCCGCAGAAGTCGTCGTAGGAGGAGTCCCCGAAGGCCAGGACGGCATAGCGGCGCCCTTCCATGCGCGGGGTGTCGGCCGCGGCGAGGGTCTCCCAGAAGCCGGTGCCGTTGTCCGGTGCGTCGCCGTCGCCGAAGGTGCTGGTGATCAGCAGCAGATCGGCCTCGGCGGGCAGCGCCGAGGGGTCGGCCTCGTCCATGCCGAGCAGGGACGCCGCGTGTCCGTCGGTCTTGAGCCGCTCGGCGGTGGCGGCCGCGAAGTCCTCGGCGTTGCCGGTCTGCGAGGCCCAGAGGATCACAACCTCACGGCCGGGCACGGACGCCTCCGCAGCGACCGGAGCAGGCGCCGCGCCGCGCGAATACATGCCGGCCAGCACGCCGTTCACCCACAGCGCGTGCTCGGGACTGAAGGGCGCCGACGGCGGCAGCACCGGCACACCCGGGGCGCCGGCCGGGATACCGGCGAGGAACCCGACGAGGTACTGGCGCTCCTGGGCGGTGAGCACGGGCGGCGGCGCGGGCACCAGCCCGAAGGGGTCGGAGCCGGGGACCACGGCGGTGGGAAGGACGGCGACGGAGGCGGGGTCAACTGCCGATTCCGCGCCGGGCGTGCGGACCGTCACCGGCGTCGACACCTTGGTCAGCGAGACCGCGCACACCTTCAACTCCGGCTGGAACGACAGCGGATCGACGGCATCGCTGGTCACGGCGTTGACGCTCAGATACTCGCCGAACAGGTCGTTCCAGTGGAACGGCGCAAAGCAACTCCCGGGCCGCACACGGTCGGTGACCACCGCGGGCAGCACGGCCCGACCGCGCCGCGAGGCGACCTCGACCGAGTCGCCGTCGGTGACACCGAGGCCGGCGGCGTCCTGCGGATGGATCTCCACGAAGGGCCCGGGGTTGAGCTTGTTGAGCTTGGCCACCCTCGCCGTCTTCGTCAGCGTGTGCCACTGGTGCTGCAGGCGGCCCGTGTTCAGTACGAACGGGTAGTCGTCGTCGGGCATTTCGGCGGCCGGGATGTGCGGACGCGCGAAGAAGGCGGCACGGCCGCCGGCGGTGGGAAAGGTGAGGGAGCCGTCGTCGTCGACATACCGGATGGGATTGCGGTCGGGCCCGTCCTCGCTCGCGGCCGGCCACTGCACGGACCCGGAGCGGAGCCGCTCGTAGGTCACCCCGCGCAGGTCCCAGCCGGTCTTCGGGTTCCAGGCCCGCTTGATCTCCTCGAAGACGTCCTCTGCGCTGTCGTACGAGAAGCCGTCCTCGTAGCCCATCTCCCGTGCGACGGCCGCGATGATCCGCCAGTCCGCCATCGCCTCTCCGGGCGGATCGGCGGCGGGCTGTGCGAGGGTGAGGTTGCGCTCGCTGTTGATGAGGACGCCCTCTGACTCGGTCCACAGGGCGGCGGGCAGGACGACGTCGGCGTACGCGTTGGTCTCGGTGTCCGCGAAGACGTCCTGCGTGACGACGAACTCGGCGGCCTCCAGGCCCTCGATGACCGTCTTTCGGTTGGCGACGGAGGCGACCGGGTTGGTGCAGATGATCCAGCAGGCCTTGATCTCGCCGTCGGCCATCTTCCGGAACATCTCGACGGTGCCCTTGCCCACCCCGTCGGCACGGATGCTGCCGGCCTCCAGCCCCCACAACTCCTCTACGAACGCCCGCTCTTCGTCGACGAGGACGGACCGCTGCCCGGGCAGACCGGGTCCCATGTACCCCATCTCCCGCCCGCCCATGGCGTTGGGCTGACCGGTGAGGGAGAAGGGGCCGCTGCCCGGACGGCAGATGGCCCCCGTCGCGAGATGCTGGTTGACCAGGGCGTTGGTGTTCCAGGTGCCGTGCGTGGACTGGTTGAGGCCCATGGTCCAGCAGCTGGTCCACTTCCCCGCCTCGCCGATCAGCCGGGCGGCCTCGCGGATGTCGTCCTCGGGGATGCCGGTGATCTCCGCGACGGCGGCGGGCGGGTAGTCGGCGAGGAAGGCGGGCATCCCGTCCCAGCCGTCGGTGTGCCGGGCGATGAACTCCTGGTCCGTGTGCCCGTTCTCGTACAGCAGGTGCAACAGCCCGTTGAGCAGGGCGAGATCGGTGCCGGGCTCGATCTGCAGGAACAGGTCTGCCTTCTCGGCGGTGGCACTGCGCCGCGGGTCGACGACGATGAGCCTGGCTCCCGACTTCACCCGTTCCATCATGCGCAGGAAGAGGATGGGGTGGCAGTCGGCCATGTTGGAGCCGATGACGAGGAAGAGATCGGCCTTGTCGAGGTCCTGGTACGACCCGGGAGGCCCGTCGGCGCCGAGCGACAGCTTGTAGCCCGTGCCGGCACTGGCCATGCACAGCCGGGAGTTCGACTCGATCTGATTGGTCCGCAGGAACCCCTTGGCCAGCTTGTTCGCCAGGTACTGCGCCTCGAGGCCCATCTGCCCGGAGACGTAGAGGGCGACGGCGTCCGGCCCGTGCTCGTCGACGATGGCGCGCAGCCGCCGGGCGGTCTCCGTGATCGCCGCGCCGGCCCCGGTCGGCACCGGCTCCTCGCCCCGGTCCTCCCGGACGAGGGCCGTGGTCAGGCGTCCGGGCGCGGCGAGCATGTCGGCGGTGGTCGCGCCCTTCGTGCAGAGCCGGCCGAAGTTCGCGGGGTGCTCCTTGTCGCCGGACGCCTTCAGAACCGTACGGCGCCCGTCCGGTCCGAGCCCGACATCCAGCACGATGCCGCAGCCCACACCGCAGTACGAGCAGACCGTCCGCACCTTCTCCGTGTCGGCGTTCCGCGAGCCCGGCGCGGCCACGGGCACCCCCTGCCTCTCATGATCGTTCCGTGCGGGTGGATCTTCCGCGACGGTACGAAACGCCCATTACACATGTGTCTCCTGAGCCGGTCATCAGGGGTTACACGTGACGCACAGGGGTGCGAGGGGCGCTGTGAGAGGAGCGCCGGGCCGGGGCCTCAGCTGCCGCCGACCTCCAGGGCGGCCAGCAGCACAAGGACCAGGGTCGCGGCGCCGAGCAGACCGTGAGCGGCGACGACGGGGAGCGGGAGGTGTCGTTCGGCGGGGGTCGTCGTCTCGTCGCCGGCGGGGGTCGTGCGGTACACGGGGAGCCAGCGGGCGAGCATGGTGAAGCCGAGCAGGGCCACGGCGAGGAGCACGCCGAAGGACGTCCGGGCCAGGCCTTCGCGGTCGGCGGCGAGGTAGACGATCCAGACGATCAGGCCGGACGAGAGTGCGCAGGCCGCGTCGTTCCGCGTCGCCCGCGAGCGCGGCGCGGCCCTGGGCGCGGATGCCCGCGGGGGTGACATCACGGCCGCGCTGGAATCACTCGGCTTCGAGCCCGCCGACGCCGGTTCCGGCCGGACCGTGCTGCACAACTGCCCCTTCCATCCGGTGGCGGCACAGGCCCCGGATCTGATCTGCGGCATGAACCACGCATTCCTCTGCGGTTATCTCGCCGCATCCGGCCACGACGGGACCACTGCCGTCCTGACCCCTCAACCGGGCCTTTGCTGCGTCGAGTTGCACACCGACCGGTAAGGCATATGCATTCACGGCGATTCCGTGAAGAAGAAATGCCCTGCGCGTTCGAATTCACCACCCCTTCTTTTTCTTCACGGAATGCAATGCGCGCATTGGGGCGGCAAGGTCCGTTCTCACAGGCACCCCCCGGTCGGAAATGAGGCAACGAAACGGCCGATTAACTGACGCGTAGCGGACGGGAATCGTCACGGCAGTGCACTCCTGGTCACCGCCGTTCACGCACAGCGTCAGGAGGGACCATGTCCTTCTTCGCCAGGGCATCCTGGCCAGGAGACCACCGCGACGAAACAGTGGCGGGCACTCTGGTCGCAGCCGTAGTCGTCGTACTCGGATACGCCTCGGGCATCGGCGCGTCCACGCCACCGACCGTCGACACCGCGGCACCGCCGGCCTCCGCGGCCCCGTCGCACGAGCCCACGGCCCGCTCCGAAACCGGCCCGCCCGACACCTCCGCCGGGAATGCGGGCGCCGGCTCGGCGGGCGGTTACTGGACTGGAGGGACCGGCAGCGGAATTCCCGTGGCCGGTGCCCCGTCGGCCACCGACGGGAACAGCGGCCACGATCACGGCACGGGCGGCGGCAGCGGACGCGGCTCCACCTCTCCCTCGCCTTCCTCCGCTCCCACCCCGTCGCCCACCCCCTCCGACAGCTGCGCCGAGGGCGAAGTCCGCCTCGTACAACCGCTGTTGACAGGTGTGGTGACTCCGGTGACCGGCCTGCTGAACGGCCTGCTCGACCCTGCGTCGCCGAGCCCGTCGCCCTCTCCCTCGTCGTCGGCCGACAGTCTCTGCGTCGGCGTGGCGGCCTCGCCGTCGGTACTTCCGGAGGTCCTCCCGTGAGACGCCGCGTCCCGCCCCTGCTCGTCGCCGTCCTGGCCGCCCTCGCGGTTCTGCTCCTCGCCGCGCCGCCCGCATCGGCCCATACGGAGCTGGAGTCCTCCACCCCGCAGAACGGCACCCGGCTCACGCACACGCCCACCACGGTCCGGCTCACCTTCAGCGAGCCGGTCGAGCTCGCCGACGTCCACATCAAGGCGGCGGGCGAGCAGCCGGCCGTGTCCCGCAGCGGGCGTGGCAACGATGCCATCCAGGTCACCGTCCCCAGGACCACAGGTCAGGACCGCCTCACCCTTGTTTGGCAGGTACTTGACATAGAGGACGGGCACTCCACCTCGGGCACACTCTCCTTCCGGCTCACCGCGAAGGGCACATCCGACGCCGCGCCCAAGGCACCGGAACCGAGCGACACGGTGCACACGGCCTGGGTCGCCGTGCGCTGGGCCGGCTATCTCTCCCTCGCCCTGTTCATCGGCGGCCTCGCCTTCCTCGCCCTGCTCTGGCCGCAGGGCGCCGAAGACCGCCGTAGCCGACGCATCCTCACCCTCTCCTGGACCGCCGGCCTCGCGGCGAGCCTGCTCGCGCCGGGGCTCCAGGGCGCGTACGGAGCGATGGGCACGCTCGGCGACGTACTCGAACCCGCCACCTACACCGACCTGTTGACCACCGAGGTCGGCATCGTGGCCGCCTGCCGGGTGCTGATGTGGGTGCTCGGCGCCGTCGTCCTGGCCGCCCTCCTGCAGGGCGGTGACCGCGCCGCACGGTCGCCCGGCTGGCGCGTCGGGGCCCTGGCGGTGGGCGTCGGACTACTGCGTACGACCGGCATGACCGGCCACAACTCCGAGGGCTCGCACCCCGGTTGGGGCGAGGTCGCCGACCTGGTCCATCTGCTCGGCGTCTCGCTCTGGCTGGGCGGTCTGACGCTGCTGCTGCTCGGCGTGCTGCCCCGGCGCCGGCCCGAGGAGCTGTCGGCCGTCGTGTCCGGCTACTCCACGCTGGCCGCGGTGTCGGTCACGGCGATCGCGGTCGCCGGGGCGGTGCTGACCTGGCAGGTGATCGGGTCCTTCGACGCACTGTTCCACACCGGCTACGGGCGGCTGCTGCTGCTCAAACTCGCCGTACTGGCCCTGGTGTTGCTGATCGCCCAGCGCAGCCGCGGCTGGGTGCGGACGCGGCTCGACATCGCCGTGCTGCTGCGCGGCGACCGCGCCACCCTGCGGCCCTTCGTCCACTCGGTCGCGGCCGAGACGGGGCTCGTCCTCGTCGTACTCGCCGCGACGAGTCTGCTGGTCACGTCCGCCCCCGGGCGGTGACCGGCATCTGTCCCACCCCTCTCCTCTCACAAGGGATCTCACAAGGGAGACGCACCACCATGCACACTGAGGAAACCACCGCACCCCCGCGCCACGGGCGCTCACGGGTGGGCAACCGAGTGCTGCTGGCCACCGGCCTCGGCGCGGGCCTCGCGGCCGTCGCCGGGCTCGGCCTGCTCCAGGCGTCCGCCGGGGCCTCCACCCCGCAGACCGCGACACCGGCGGCCGAGGCCCAGTCGATGTCGGACATGGACCACTCG
Organism: Streptomyces sp. NPDC047043; assembly: GCF_040644055.1. NCBI lineage: Bacteria > Bacillati > Actinomycetota > Actinomycetes > Kitasatosporales > Streptomycetaceae > Streptomyces > Streptomyces sp. NPDC047043. The sequence continues at coordinate 167,212 of NZ_JBEYVO010000023.1, read as the reverse complement.
GCCACCGAAGCCGAGGCGGCCGACTACACCGTCGAGATCAAGGACTACAAGTTCGACCAGCCGAAGCTCACGGTGAAGGTCGGCGACACCGTGAAGTGGGTCAACGAGGACTCCGCTCCACACACGGTCACCACCACCAGCGGCCCGGCCAAGTTCGACTCCGGCACGCTGCAGAAGGGCGACAGCTGGTCGTACACCTTCACCAAGGCCGGTACGTACGACTACTACTGCGCGGTCCACCCGGACATGACGGCGTCCGTCACCGTGGTCGCCGACGAGGGCGGCAGCTCGGGCGGCTCCGGCGGCGGCTCGACGGGCGGTTCGACCGGCGGCAGCTCGGGGGGCTCCACCGGGGGCAGCTCGGGCGGTTCGACGGGCGGTTCCACCGGCGGGTCGACGGGCGGCTCGACCAGCAGCGGCAGCAGCTCCGGCGGCACCAGCGGCGGGGGCGACGGCGGTGACGAGCAGTGCGTCAGCGTCCAGCAGGTCCTGCTGCCGATCCTGCAGCACATCGACAAGGCCCACCTGGAGGAGTCCCCGGGCCGGCAGGTCCAGGACGCGCTCCAGCTCGACAGCTACCTCAAGATGCACACCGTGTGGGTGGAGTCGATCCTCACGCCCGCGGTGAACGGCGCCGGCAGCGTCGCCGACGACACCCTCAGCGTGCTCCTCCAGCACATCAACTCCGCGCATCTGGACGAGTCCCCGGGCCAACAGATCGCCGACATCCTCAACCCCGACGCCTACGTGAAGATGCACACGGTCTGGGCCGAGCACCTGCTCGCACCCACCGAGGACTACGTCACCAACTCCTGCTGAACCAGCACCTGCTGACCTCCTTCAGCAGGACGCGGCGGGCCGGCCGAGTCGCAGTCGGCCGGCCCGCCGCTCACTTCATTCTCCCCACCTGTCGCTCCGCAGGGCCTGTACTTCGGATCAGGTCGGCTGTGAGATACGGCGCTTCCCGGCTGCCCCGCGACGCCGAGATGATCCGAAAGACAGGCCCTATGCCCACCGAGGTGCCGAGATGACCACCGAGACCCTGCCCAACGCCACGCTGCCCCCGCCCCGTCCGGGCCCCGGCTGGCTGCCCGACCCCGGTACCTACGGCGCCGCCCCGGACCGGTGCATCACCGAACTGACCGCCCGCCTGGGCCCGTTCGCCACCATGCGCCGTCGTCTCACCCCGGTCGACGCCACCCTCTCCGTCGCGCCGGAGCCCGAGGACTGTGTGCTGAGCCTGGAGTTGGGCGGCCGGGTGCTGCGCGGCAGGTCGCTCACCTTCGTCAGTACGGCGATCACGCCCAAGGACGACGGCGCCCGCCTCCGCATGGCCGGCGAACTCGCCCTGGGCGACGCCTCCGTCCCGGCCGCACTCCCACTCCGTGTCGTCGACCGCACCGCCGACCGGCTGCTCGTCATCGGCACCCTCGGTGTGCCCTACCGTGCCCTGCGCCGCACGACCGGCTTCGCCCTGCCCCGCACCCGCCCCGCAGCCCGCATCCGGCTGCTCGTCGCCGCGGAGTTCACATGCCTCGCCTGACCTTCCTGCGCACCCTGCTCGCCGCCCTGCTGGTGGCCGGCTCGGCCACGGCCGTCCTGCCCGCGCCCGCGGCCCAGGCCGCGGGCACCCACCAAGTCCTCATGTCCGGCTACGCGTTCAGCCCCCGCACCCTGACCATCACCGCGGGGGACACCGTCGCCTGGACCAACCGGGACCAGGCACCCCACGACGTCAAGACCACCTCCGGCCCGGCGTCGATCCACTCCCCGATGCTCAGCAAGGGCGGCACCTGGAGTCACACCTTCACGACCGCGGGGACGTACGGCTACGTCTGCACCGTCCACCCGGACATGGCGGCCCAGCTGGTGGTGAAACCGGCCGCGGCGCCCACTCCCACCGCCCACCACCACCCGACGTCCGCCGCACCGGCCACCCGGCCCGCCACCGCCATGCCACCGTCGATGCACATGGACCCCACCACCAAGGCCGCCGCCCCCGCCGCCTCGAAGAAGGACGCGGGGTCCCCCTCCCCCACGACCGCCGCCTCCCCGTCCAGCTCCGCCGCACCCGCGCCGGCACAACCGGTCGACGCCCAGAACACCGCCTCCGCCACCCGCCCCCTCAGCCCCCTCCTGCTCCTCACCGGCGTCGTGGCAGGCGTCGCGGTGCTGTGCCTGCTGCTGGTCGGCTCCCGCTCGGCCGCCCACCCGTCCCGGAGCGAGGGCCCCGGCACCGACTGACGCCCGGCAGTACGACACAACCCGAGAAGAGCCACCCAGCGGCAGCCACGTCACTCCCGGCGTGCGCTGCCGCAGGCCGTCGTGGCGGGCCCACCCCCGGACTTAACCAGCGGTTCAATGCGACGCGCCAAAACTTGGACTGTTCGTTTTCTTGAACTCTTCGTGTTTGTGCGGCTAGGTTGTCCGCATGACCGCATCCCCGACTCCGACCACCGCCGAGGAGCTGCGCGGTGCCGGCCTCCGGGTGACGGCCGCCCGCGTCGCGCTGCTGGAAACCGTCCGCGACGGTGACCACCTCGACGTCGAAGCGATCGCCTCTGGGGTGCGCGATCGTGTCGGCCACATATCGCTGCAGGCCGTGTACGAGGCGCTGCACGCGCTCAGCACGGCGGGACTCGTCCGCCGCATCGAGCCGCCGGGCAGCCCGGCCAGGTTCGAGGGGCGCGTCGGCGACAACCACCACCACCTCGTCTGCCGGTCGTGCGGCGCCGTCGTCGACGTCGACTGCGCGGTCGGCCACGCCCCCTGCCTGACCGCATCCGACGACCGCGGCTTCGCGGTCGACGAGGCAGAGGTCATCTACTGGGGCCTGTGCCCCACCTGTTCCACCGAAGCCCGCAGTTCAGCTCAGTGATCCACCCAGTTCGGAAGGACTCCCATGTCTGAGAACCCTGACGCAATCGTCACCGACCCCAAGGCCGAGGGGACCGGTGGCTGCCCGGTCGCGCACACGCGCGCCGCGCACCCGACCCAGGGTGGCGGCAACCGCCAGTGGTGGCCCGAGCGGCTCAACCTGAAGATCCTTGCCAAGGACCCGGTCGTCGCGAACCCGCTCGGTGCGGAGTTCGACTACGCCGAGGCGTTCAACAACCTCGACCTGGCCGCCGTGAAACAGGACATCGCCGAGGTGCTGACCAGCTCGCAGGACTGGTGGCCCGCCGACTTCGGCAACTACGGCCCGCTGATGATCCGTATGGCCTGGCACAGCGCCGGCACCTACCGCATCAGTGACGGCCGCGGCGGTGGCGGCCGCGGTCAGCAGCGCTTCGCGCCGCTGAACAGCTGGCCGGACAACGGCAACCTGGACAAGGCCCGCCGTCTGCTGTGGCCGGTCAAGAAGAAGTACGGCCAGTCCATCTCCTGGGCCGACCTCATGATCCTCACCGGCAACGTCGCCCTGGAGACCATGGGCTTCGAGACCTTCGGCTTCGGCGGCGGCCGCGCCGACGTCTGGGAGGCCGACGAGGACGTGTACTGGGGTCCCGAGACCACCTGGCTCGACGACCAGCGCTACACCGGCGACCGTGAGCTGGAGAACCCGCTCGGCGCCGTCCAGATGGGCCTCATCTACGTCAACCCGGAGGGCCCGAACGGCAACCCGGACCCGATCGCCGCGGCCCGCGACATCCGCGAGACCTTCCGCCGTATGGCGATGAACGACGAGGAGACCGTCGCCCTCATCGCCGGTGGTCACACCTTCGGCAAGACCCACGGCGCCGGCCCGGCCGACGCGGTCGGCAACGACCCCGAGGCCGCCTCCATGGAGGAGCAGGGCCTGGGCTGGAAGTCCACCTACGGCACCGGCAAGGGCGGCGACGCCATCACCTCCGGTCTCGAGGTCACCTGGACCACCAAGCCCACCCAGTGGAGCAACGACTTCTTCAACATCCTCTTCGGCTACGAGTGGGAGCTGACCCAGTCCCCCGCCGGCGCCAACCAGTGGGTGGCGAAGGACTCCGAGGAGATCATCCCCGACGCGCACGACGCGTCGAAGAAGCGTCGGCCCACGATGCTCACCACCGACCTCTCGCTGCGCTTCGACCCGATCTACGGCGAGATCTCCAAGCGCTTCCACGAGCACCCCGACCAGTTCGCGGACGCCTTCGCCCGCGCCTGGTACAAGCTGACCCACCGCGACCTGGGCCCGAAGTCCCTGTACCTCGGCCCGGAGGTCCCGGAGGAGACGCTGCTGTGGCAGGACCCGCTGCCGCAGGCCGAGGGCGAGGCCATCGACGCCGCGGACGTCGCGGCCCTGAAGGCCAAGCTCCTCGACTCGGGCCTGAGCGTCTCGCAGCTCGTCTCCACCGCGTGGGCGTCGGCCTCGACGTTCCGCGGCAGCGACAAGCGCGGCGGTGCCAACGGCGCCCGCATCCGTCTGCAGCCGCAGGCCGGCTGGGAGGTCAACCAGCCCGACGAGCTCGCCCAGGTGCTGCGCGTCCTCGAGGGCGTCCAGTCGGAGTTCAACTCCGGCGCGAAGAAGGTCTCCCTGGCCGACCTGATCGTCCTCGGTGGTGCCGCCGCCGTGGAGAAGGCCGCCAAGGACGCCGGCTTCGACGTCGAGGTGCCCTTCACGCCGGGCCGTGTGGACGCCGCGCAGGAGCACACCGACGCGGAGTCCTTCGCCGCGCTGGAGCCCGCCGCCGACGGCTTCCGCAACTACGTGGGCAAGGGCAACCGCCTGCCGGCCGAGTACCTGCTGCTCGACAAGGCGAACCTGCTCACGCTGACCGCCCCCGAGCTGACCGTCCTCGTCGGTGGTCTGCGCGTCCTGGGCGCCAACCACGGCGGCTCGGCGCACGGCGTCTTCACCGAGACCCCGGGCAAGCTGACCAACGACTTCTTCGTCAACCTGCTCGACCTGGGCACGGAGTGGAAGTCGACGTCCTCGGACCAGACCACCTTCGAGGGTCGCGACGCCTCGGGCCAGGTCAAGTGGACCGGCACCCGTGCCGACCTGGTCTTCGGCTCGAACTCCGAGCTCCGTGCGCTCGCCGAGGTCTACGCGAGCGACGACGCGAAGGAGAAGTTCGTGAAGGACTTCGTCGACGCGTGGGTCAAGGTCTCCAACCTGGACCGGTTCGACCTGGTCTGATCCACCCGAACACCGCACCGGGCCGGCCCCACAAGGGCCGGCCCGGCCGTCGTTGTGCCTGCTCCCGGCGTCAGGCGGCGAGCGCAGTCCGCAGGGTGGCGGCCATCAGCTCGATGGCCTCCTTCCCCGCCGGCACCGGACCCGTGTGCGTGAAGTAGTGGTCGACGCCCGCGAAGACACGGTGGGTGACCGGGACACCCGCGGCCTCCAGCGCCTTGGCGTAGGCGTCGCCCTCGTCGCGCAGCCGGTCGTGCTCCGCGGTGATGACCAGGGCGGGCGGCAGCCCGGCGAGGTCGTCGGCCGGCCCGGGCGAGACGAGCGGGTGGGAGAGGTCGGCGGGATCCGGGACGTAGGCGGCGGTGAAGACCCGCATGAGATACGGGGTGAGCAGCGGCTTGGCGATCGGCGAGTGCTTGGTCGCGGGGTCGGCGAGCTGGTCGAGCGGTACGGAGTCGAGGATCTGCAGCCGGGGCGAGAAGGTGCGCCGGTCCCGGGCCGTGCGGCAGACCGCGGCGGTGAGGTTGCCCCCGGCGCTGTGCCCGCCGACGGCGAGCCGCGAGCCGTCCCAGCCGTGGTCGGAGTCGTGCTCGACGGCCCACGCGGTGACGTCGTAGGCCTGGGTGACGGCGGTCGGATAGGGCCGTTGCGGGGCGACGGCGTAGTCCACGTTGATCACGACGCATCCGGCCGTGGCGGCGATGTACCGGCAGATGTGGTCGTCCTGCTCGGGTCTGCCGACGATGAAGCCGCCGCCGTGGAAGTTGACGTACACGGGCGCGGGGCTGTCGGCGGTGGCCGGCGGGCGGTAGACGGTGACGGCCACCGGACCGGCACCGGTCTCCACGCGAAGGGTCTCCGTCTGCTTCGGGACGTCGGTGAAGCGCAGGTCCTTGTGGACGCGGGACATCACGCCGCCGAGCAGCAGCTGGATGGCTCTGGCCTGGATTCCTGGACTGATGGGCATGGTCCGACCCGCCTATCGCTACAACATTGAAGTAACAGGATTCCTGATAATGAGGGCTCGACGCGCGCCGCGCAACGGGCGGCGCGTCAGAACCTGCCGAGGCCGACGCCCCACGAACGGAATCCGCACATCCGCAGCCTCGGCCCTTCGGCCCGCAACTCCCTGCTACTGCACGGTCAGGTTGTGCGCCCGCCGACCGAGACCGAGCTGCACCTCGCGCTGTTGGGCGCGCACGCCGAAGCCCTGCTGTGGGATCGCCGTACGCCCGGGCGCCCTGCAGGAGGCCGCGCAGCCATCGCGGACGCACCTTGTGCGCCGCACAAAACCTCGGGTCAGGAGCCCTTTGCGGCCGGTTCGAGGATCGCCACGCACTCCACGTGATGCGTCATCGGGAACAGATCGAACGCCCGCAGCGTCCGCACGCGGTACCCCCCGTCCCGGAAGTACCCCAAGTCCCGCGCCAGCGCCGCCGGATCGCAGGCCACGTACGCGATCCTGCGCGCCCCCAGCGAGGCCAGGTGCTCCACCGTCTGCCGGCCGGCGCCGGCCCGCGGCGGGTCCAGAACGATCAGGTCGACCTCGGTGATCCCGGTGCGCGGCAGGACGGACTCGACCTTGCCCTGCTCGATCCGCACCCGGTCGAAGCCGGCGAGGTTGTGCCGCGCGTCCTCGACGGCCCGCTTGCCGGACTCGATGCCGAGGACCGCGCCCTTGTCGCCGAGCCGGTCGGCGAGGGCGCCCGCGAACAGGCCGACGCCGCAGTACAGATCCAGCGCCATCTCGCCCTTGCGCGGCAGCAGGCCCTGCATGACGGCCGTCACCAGCGTGTCCGCGGCCTTCGGGTGGACCTGCCAGAAGCCGCCGCTGCCGACGCGGTGCGTACGGCCGTCCGCGCGCTCGCGGACGAAGGGGCGGCCGTGCACCCGGTGAACCCCGCCGTCCTTCTCGCCGACCCGCATCACGGACACCGGCTTGTCCAGCTCGACGATCGGCAGCCGCGCCCCCGGCTTCGGCGTCAGGATCACCTGGCGGTCCTGCGAACCGGTGGCCGCGATCGCGTCGACCGACGCCATGCCGCTCCAGTCGCGCTTTTCGATGCCGAGCTCGGTCACCCCGGGGGCCGCGATCATGCAGTGGTCGATCGCCTCCACCTCGTGCGAGCGGTGCCGGCGCAGACCGGCATGGCCGTCGGCGTCGACGGCGTACTGCACGCGCGTGCGCCACTGCGGCACCTCGCCCGCCGGCAGCTTGTCGCCCTCGGCCGGCATGACCGTGCCGTCCCAGCCGGCCTCCTCGGGCGTGAGGCCCGCGAGCCGCTGCAGCTGCTCGGCGATGACCTCGCCCTTCAGCCGGCGCTGCGCCCCCGGCTTGGCGTGCTGCCAGTCGCAGCCGCCGCAGCGGCCGGGACCGGAGTAGGGGCAGGGGGCCTCGACCCGGTCCTTGGACGCCGAGAGGATCTCCACCGCGTCCGCGCGCAGGAACCGGGCCCCCTCCTCGCCCTCGGTCACCCGCGCCACGACCCGCTCACCGGGCAGCGCGTGCCGGACGAAGAGCACCTGGCCCTCGGCCGTACGGGCAATGCAGTGCCCGCCGTGGGCGACGGGCCCGATCTCGACCTCGTACTCCTCCCCCACCAGCGACCCCGCCTGCGATTTCTTCGGTTCTGCCTGCATGGCGGGGTGACTCCACAACATCGGGAAAGGGAAACGGCCGGACAACAGCCCACCAGTCTACGTGGGCGCTGTCCGGCCGTTGACCAACGAGCGTCAGCTCTTGCCGCCCGAGCTGCCCGAGGGCTCCTTCGGCCGTCCCTGCTCCGCCGGACCGCGCCGCACGGAACCCGGCGCGTTCCAGTCCTGCCGCTTGCCGGCCCGCAGCTTCGCGGCCTCCGAGGACTGCAGCTGGTAGGGCACCGAGGTGACCATGATGCCCGGCGTGAACAGCAGCCGGCCCTTGAGCCGCAGTGCGCTCTGGTTGTGCAGCAGGTGCTCGTACCAGTGGCCGACCACGTACTCGGGGATGATCACGGACACCGCGTCGCGCGGCGACTCCTTCCGCAGCCCCTTCACGTACTCGATGATCGGCCGTGTGATCTCGCGGTACGGCGAGTCCAGCACCTTCAGCGGTACGTCGATGCCGCGCCGCTCCCACTCCTCCTTCAGCGCCTTCGTCTCCAGCGGGTCGACGTTGACGGTGAGCGCCTCCAGGGAGTCCGAGCGCATCAGCTTGGCGTAGGCGAGGGCGCGCAGCGTCGGGCGGTGGATCTTGGAGATCAGGACGATCGAGCGGACCCGGGAGGGCCGTACGCTGTCGTCGCTCGGGCCCTCGGGCGCAGCGATCTCCGCGGCGACACGGTCGTAGTGCTTACGGATCGCGGTCATGGTCGCGTAGAAGATCACCATGCCGAGCAGCGCGACCCAGGCACCATGTGTGAACTTGGTGACGAGGACGACGACCAGCACCAGGCCGGTGAAGAAGGCGCCGAAGGTGTTGATCGCCCGGGAGCGCACCATGTGGCGGCGCTTGGCCTGGTCCTTCTCGACCGCCAGATGGCGGTTCCAGTGCCGGACCATGCCGGTCTGGCTGAGCGTGAAGGACACGAAGACGCCGACGATGTACAGCTGGATCAGCCGGGTCGAGTCGGCGCCGTAGATCACGGTCAGCAGGGTCGCCGCGCCCGCGAGCAGCACGATGCCGTTGGAGAAGGCGAGGCGGTCGCCGCGGGTGTGCAGCTGGCGGGGCAGATAGCGGTCCTGCGCGAGGATCGAGCCGAGGACCGGGAAGCCGTTGTAGGCGGTGTTGGCCGCCAGGAACAGCACCAGGGCGGTGGCCGCGGCGAGCACGATGAACAGGAAGCTGCCCTTGCCGAAGACGGCCTCGGCGACCTGCGTGATCACCGGGTTCTGCACGTAGTCGGCACCGACCCCGACGCCGTTCTTGAGCAGGTCGGTGGCCGGGTTCTCGGCCATGCGGACCTTGGTCGTCAGGGCGAGGACGATGATCCCGCAGAACATGGTGACGGCCAGCAGGCCCATCGCGGCGAGGGTGGTCGCGGCGTTCTTCGACTTGGGCTTGCGGAAGGCCGGCACGCCGTTGGAGATCGCCTCGACACCGGTGAGCGCGGCACAGCCGGAGGAGAAGGCCCGCAGCATCAGGAAGACCAGAGCGAATCCGGCCAGGCCCTCGTGCTCGGCCTTGATCGTGTACTGCGCTGTCGGCGCCCGCATGGTGTCGTCGAGCACCAACCCGCGGAACGCACCCCACGCGATCATGATGAAGACGCCGCCGACGAAGACGTACGTCGGAATCGCGAAGAGCTTCCCGGATTCCTTCACGCCGCGCAGGTTCATCAGCGTGAGCAGCACGATCACGGCGACGGCGCACAGCACCTTGTGCTCGACCACGAACGGCACCGCGGAGCCCAGGTTCTCGATGCCGGAGGCGATCGAGACGGCGACGGTGAGGACGTAGTCGACGAGCAGCGCGCTGGCGACGGTCAGGCCCGCCCTGGGCCCCAGGTTGGTGGTGGCGACCTCGTAGTCGCCGCCGCCGCTGGGGTAGGCGTGCACGTTCTGCCGGTAGGAGGCGACCACGGTGAACATCAGCACGACGACCGCGAGGGCGATCCAGGGGCTGAAGTGGTACGCCGACACGCCCGCGATGGACAGGACCAGCAGCACCTCTCCCGGGGCGTAGGCCACGGAGGACAGCGGGTCGGAGGCGAAGACGGGGAGGGCGATGCGCTTCGGCAGGAGCGTTTCGCCCAGCCGGTCACTGCGCAGTGCGCGCCCGATCAAGATCCGTTTGGGCACGTCGGTCAGTTTGGACACGACAGGTAATCGTAGGCGTTCGAACGGGCGCCCAACCACCCGCCACCCCACATCTGCTCTACGGGTGAAAACGGACGTGCGCCCGGCTGCGGATTCCGCAGGTCGCGGTAGCCCCATGCCTATATGACAAACACCGCCCGTTTCCCAACCGTCACGGGCCCGTTGCCGCCCCCGGAGGTTCCATGCACGCCACAGCAGAGTTGATCGGCGCCGCGGCGGCCCTCGTCGGCCTCGGAATCCTGACACTTGCCAGCGTCCGCAGCATCAGCCGGCGCTGATAGCCCCCGACCCCCACGGCAACCGTGCACAGGGGTGCCGACGTCCTACCGCGCGTGTGTAGCTTGGGCGTCGGTCTGAGACCCTGAGGCTGAGCAGTAGTTTTTGGACATCGGAAGGACGGTCGTGCACATCGTCATCATGGGCTGCGGAAGAGTGGGCTCCGCACTTGCCCAGACCCTGGAGCAACAGGGGCACACGGTCGCCGTGATCGACCAGGACCCCACCGCCTTCCGCCGCCTCGGCCCCGGGTTCGGCGGCCGCCGGGTCACCGGGATCGGCTTCGACCAGGACACCCTGCGCGAGGCCGGCATCGAGGAGGCCGGTGCCTTCGCCGCCGTGTCCAGCGGCGACAACTCGAACATCATCTCCGCGCGGGTGGCCCGCGAGATGTTCGGCGTGGAGAACGTCGCGGCCCGGATCTACGACCCCCGGCGCGCCGAGGTCTACCAGCGCCTGGGTATCCCGACCGTGGCCACGGTCCGGTGGACCGCCGACCAGATGCTGCGCCGTCTGCTCCCCTCCGGGGCGGAGCCGCTGTGGCGCGATCCCACCGGGGGTGTCCAGCTCGCCGAGGTGCACGCCTCCGCGGCCTGGGTCGGCCACAAGATCAGCAAGCTGCAGGAGGAGACGGGCGTCCGCGTGGCGTTCCTGACCCGGCTCGGCGAGGCGATCCTGCCCACCTCGCAGACGGTGCTGCAGGAGGGCGACCTGGTGCACGTGATGATGCGCACCGACGAGGTCGACAAGGTCGAGGCGTCCTTCGCCAAGGGTCCCGAAGAGGAGGGCGGTCACTGATGAGGGTCGCCATTGCCGGTGCCGGTGCGGTCGGCCGCTCGATCGCGGGCGAGCTGCTGGAGAACGGCCACGAGGTCCTGCTCATCGACAAGGCGCCGACCGCCATCTCGGTCGAGCGCGTCCCGCAGGCGGAGTGGCTGCTGGCCGACGCCTGCGAGATCACGTCGCTGGACGAGGCGGCTCTGCAGCGCTGCAACGTCGTGATCGCCGCGACGGGCGACGACAAGGTCAACCTGGTCGTCTCGCTCCTCGCGAAGACGGAGTACGGCGTCCCCCGCGTCGTCGCCCGCGTCAACAACCCCAAGAACGAGTGGCTCTTCAACGAGTCCTGGGGCGTCGACGTCGCCGTCTCCACCCCCCGCCTGATGTCCGCCCTGGTCGAGGAAGCGGTCTCGGTCGGCGACCTGGTCCGCCTCCTGCGCTTCAGCCACGGCGACGCGAACCTGGTCGAGCTGACGCTGCCGGAGGAGTCGGCCCTGGCCGGCACCCAGGTCGGCGACGTGGAATGGCCCGAGGACACGTCCCTGGTCACCATCATCCGAGGCACCCGAGTCCTGACCCCGACCCGGGACGACTCCCTGGAACCGGGCGACGAGCTGCTTTTCGTGGCCGCCCAGGCACGGGAGGAACAGCTGGAGGACCTGCTGTCGGTGCGACGCGAGGACGCGGCGGGTTAGGCGTTTCGGTTACGACGACGAGGGGCGCCCTGCGAGTGCGGGGCGCCCCTTCTTTTTCAGCCCGTCCGGCGTTTGAGGACGTGGCCCTTCGGGCCGAGGCGGGGGTCTGGGGGCGGCAGCCCCCGGCGACGCCCGCGCCGACGCCGGTGCTACGCCTCCCGACGGTGCCGCCCGCCTGCCGCTTCCTCGCGTTCGGCGCGCTCCGCGGCCTTGCGCTCCTTCTCCGCCTGCTCCTCGGCCTCCATCTCGGCGAAGACGTCGATCGGAGCCGGCGCCTTCGCGAGGAAGACCCAGGTCAGCCAGACGGCCAGCAGGAACGGCGGGATCTTCAGCGCGACCAGGACCCAGCCCAACTGCGCCGTGTTCGCCCACCAGTACAGCGGGAAGAGGATCGCGCACTTGGCGAGCAGGATCAGCCCCCAGGCCCAACTGGCCTTCGCGTATGCCTTCTTGCGGCCCGGGTTGCGGGTGCGCCAGGAGAGGTTCTCCTTGAAGACCGGGCCGAGGATCAGACCGAGCAGTGGGACGCCGCACAGCGTCGTGACGATGTACGCCAGCGCCAGGCCCAGCGTGTAGAGCATGCCGGGGAGGTAGAAGTCCTTGGCGTTGCCCGTCATCATCGCGAAGACGACACCGAAGGCGACGCCGAAGACACCGCTGAACGCGTGCTTGACGGTGTCCCGCATGGCCAGCCGGACCACCACGAGCAGCAGGGACACGGCGAGGGCGGCGATCGCCGACCAGTGCAGGTCCTTGTTGATCGTGTAGATGGTTACGAAGAGGAGGCCGGGCAGCACCGTCTCGACCATGCCCCGCACTCCGCCGAACGCCTCGAACAGGGCGGCCTCGGTCACCGCCCGCGCATCGTCGGCTTGAGTGTCTTCGGTCGGCTTGTCGAGCGACGTCACCGGCTACTCCCGTCCGAGGGGTCTCAGTTCGTATTTCGGATTGAACAGCACCCGGCGGCCCCGGCTCAGCGAGACACGGCCCGATGCGATCAGTCTGCGCCCCGGCTCTATGCCCACGATGGAGCGCCTGCCGAGCCACACCACGTCCAGGGCGGCGGAACCGTCGAACAACTCGGCCTCCAGGGCCGGGACGCCCGCACGTGGCCGCAGAGTGACCGTGCGCAAGGTACCAGTAACCGTGACGATCTGTCGGTCGTGACAGTCACCGATCCGCGTACAGCCCGCGGTCTCCGTGTCCTCCCGCAGCTCCTCGGACTCCAGGTCCTCCTGCGACGAGGAGAGCCGGTCGAGCATGCGCCGGAACCGGCCCACCGGCTTTTCGGAACGAGGAACAGCACTCATATCTGAAGCGTACCGGGGTGCACTGACACCTTCGTACCCGCCCGGCCACGCCCCGAACCGGCACCTTTCCGCCCCCGGCCTGCTACTTCTCGAACCGGTATCCCATGCCCGGTTCGGTGATGAAATGCCGGGGATGTGACGGATCAGACTCCAGCTTCCGCCGCAGCTGCGCCATGTACACCCGCAGGTAGTTGGTCTCCGTCCCGTACGACGGCCCCCACACCTCCTGGAGCAGCTGCTTCTGGCTCACCAGCCGGCCCGTGTTGCGGACCAGCACCTCCAGCAGATGCCACTCCGTGGGCGTCAGCCGTACGTCCCTGCCGTCCCGGTTGACCTTCTTCGCGGCCAGGTCGACGGTGAACTCCTCGGTCTCCACCGTCGTCACGTCGTCCTCGCCGGCGCCGACCGGCTCGGCGCGGCGGACGGCGGCCCGCAGCCGGGCGAGCAGTTCGTCCATGCCGAAGGGCTTGGTGACGTAGTCGTCGGCGCCCGCGTCGAGGGCCTCGACCTTCTCGTCGGAGGTGTGCCGGGCGGACAGCACCAGGATCGGCACCCGGGTCCAGCCGCGCAGGCCCCGGATCACCTCGACCCCGTCCATGTCGGGCAGGCCCAGGTCGAGCACGACCACGTCGGGGTGGCGGGCGGCCGCGAGCTGCAGGGCGGTGGCGCCGTCGTGGGCCGCGTCGACGTCGTACTTGCGCGCCCTGAGGTTGATCACGAGGGCGCGCACGATCTGCGGCTCGTCGTCGATCACGAGCACCCGGGTCATGTGACCTGCCTTTCGGGTTCCGCCGGGCGCTCAGCGGGTGCGGCGCCCTCTTCGAGACGTTCCGCGCGCGATTCCTCCGCGCGCAGGGTGAGGACCATGGTGAGGCCTCCGCCGGGGGTGTCCTCGGCGTTGAGGGTGCCGCCCATGGCCTCGGCGAAGCCGCGGGCCACCGCGAGGCCGAGGCCCACGCCGGCGCCGCGCGGGGCGTCGCCGTAGCGCTGGAAGGGCTCGAAGATGCGCTCCTTGGCCTCGTCGGGGACGCCGGAGCCGCGGTCGACCACTCGTACCTCGACCCGGTCGGCGAGGGCGCTGGCGGCGACCAGGACCGGTTTGCCGGCCGGGCTGTACTTGACGGCGTTCTCGACCAGGTTGGCGACCGACCGCTCCAGCAGCCCCGGGTCGACGGCGACCATGGGCAGGGTCTCCGGGACCTCCAGCTCGACGCTGTCCTCGGGCACCCCGACCAGCGCCATCGGGACCACCTCGTCGAGGTCGATCTCGCGGATCAGCGGGGTGACCGTGCCGGTCTGCAGGCGGGACATGTCCAGCAGGTTGCCCACCAGGTGGTCGAGGCGGTCGGCGCCCTCCTCGATGCCCTTCAGCAGCTCCGCCTGGTCCTCCTCCGACCAGGCCACGTCGTCCGACCGCAGCGACGACACGGCCGCCTTGATCCCGGCCAGCGGGGTGCGCAGGTCATGGCTGACGGCCGCCAGCAGCGCCGTACGGATGCGGTTGCCCTCGGCCAGCGTGCGGGCCAGGTCGGCCTCCTCCTGGAGCCGGCGGCGGTCCAGCACCACGGCGGCCTGGGCGGCGAACGCGGCCAGCACCCGGCGGTCCTCGGCGGGCAGCACACGACCGGTCAGCGCCAGCGCCATGTGGTCCCCGACCGGTACGTCCACGTCGGCCTCGTCGGGCCGCTCCACCGCCGGCCCGAGCCCGGCGCGTCCCGCACAGGTCCACGGGTCGTGGTCGCTCGCCCGCTCCAGCAGGGCCGCCGACTCCATGCCGAAGGTCTCGCGGACCCGCTCGAGGAGCTCCTCCAGGCCGGTCTCGCCGCGCAGCACGTTGCCCGCGAGGAAGGAGAGGATCTCCGACTCGGCGCGCAGCCGGGCCGCCTGGTGGGTGCGGCGGGCGGCGAGGTCGACGACCGAGGCCACCGAGACGCCCACCGCGACGAAGATCACGATGGCGACGATGTTCTTCGGGTCGGCGATGGTCCAGCGGTGCAGGGGCGGTGTGTAGAAGTAGTTCAGCAGCAGCGAGCCCACCGCCGCCGAGGCCAGCGCGGGCAGCAGCCCGCCGAGCAGCGCCGCGGCGACCGTCAGGGCGAGGAACAGCAGCATGTCGTTGGCGAGGCCGAGGTCGACGGCGCTGAGCAGCACCGCCATGACGACCGGACCGGCCACGCCGACCAGCCACCCCCACATGATCCGCGACCGGCCGAGCCGGGCGCCGCGGGCCACCGGCAGCCCCCGCCCCTTGCCCGCCTCGTCGTGCGTGATCAGGTGGACGTCCAGGTCGGGCCCCGAGTCCCGGGCGACCGTGGCGCCGACGCCCGGCCCGAAGACGTACTGCCAGCTCTTGCGCCGGGAGACGCCGAGCACGATCTGGGTGGCGTTGACCCCGCGCGCGAAGGCGAGCAGCGCCGCCGGTATGTCGTCGCCGACCACGTGGTGGAAGGTGCCGCCGAGGTCCTCGACGAGGGTGCGCTGCACGGCCAGCTCCTTGGGCGAGGCCGCCGTCAGGCCGTCGCTGCTGGCTATGTAGACGGCCAGCACCTCCCCGCCTGCGCCCTTCTCCGCGAGCCGCGCGGCCCGCCGGATCAGCGTCCGGCCCTCGGGGCCGCCGGTAAGCCCGACCACGATCCGCTCCCGCGAGCCCCAGATCTTCGAGACCTGGTGCTCGCTGCGGTACTGCTGCAGGTACTCGTCGACCCGGTCGGCCACCCACAGCAGTGCCAGCTCGCGCAGGGCGGTGAGGTTGCCGGGCCGGAAGTAGTTCGACAGGGCCGCGTCGACCTTGTCCGGCTGGTAGATGTTGCCGTGCGCCATCCGGCGGCGCAGCGCCTGCGGCGACATGTCGACCAGCTCTATCTGGTCCGCCCGCCGCACGACCTCGTCCGGCACGGTCTCCCGCTGCCGTACGCCGGTGATCGACTCGACCACGTCGCCCAGCGACTCCAGGTGCTGGATGTTGACGGTCGAGACGACGTCGATGCCGGCCGCGAGGAGCTCCTCCACGTCCTGCCAGCGCTTGGTGTTGCGGGAGCCGGGCACGTTGGTGTGGGCGAGCTCGTCCACGAGCGCGACCTGCGGGCTCCGAGCCAGTACCGCGTCGACGTCCATCTCGGTGAAGGCGGCCCCGCGGTACTCCAGCTCCCGGCGCAGCAGCCCCTCCAGACCGTGCAGCATCACCTCGGTGCGCGGACGGCCGTGGTGCTCCACGAAGGCGACCACGCAGTCGGTGCCGCGCTCCACGCGCCGGTGCGCCTCGGAGAGCATGGCGTACGTCTTGCCGACGCCCGGTGCCGCACCGAGGTAGATCCGAAGCTTCCCGCGTCCCATGGCCCCATTGTCTTCCGGTCACTGCTGCCCACGCAGCGTCGACCTTACGGCCGCAGGGCACGGCGAAAGGTGCCGGAAAGGGTCCGCCGACCGTCTTTGACGGAACTCTGACGCCCGCGCCCGCTCAGTGCTCGACGATCTCCCCGTCGCCCAGTTCCAGCACCCGGTCGGCCAGGTCGAGCAGGGTCGCGTCGTGCGTGGCGACGAGTGCGGTGACCTGTTCGCTGTGGACGACGGCCCGCAGCAGCTCCATGACGGCGTGACCGGTCTCGGCGTCCAGCTGGCCGGTCGGCTCGTCGGCCACGAGCAGCGAGGGGCTGTTGGCGAGGGCGCGGGCGATGGCGACGCGCTGCTGCTGGCCGCCGGACAGCTCGCCCGGCCGCTGCGCCGCGTGGTCGGCGAGGCCGACCAGGGCGAGCAGCAGCTCGACGCGCTCCTCTCGCTCGCGCACCTCGGCCCGGCGCAGCCGCATCGGGACGCCGACGTTCTCGGCAGCCGTGAGGATCGGGATCAGCCCGAAGGACTGGAAGACGAAGCCGACGCGGTCGCGGCGCAGGGCGAGCAGTCCGTCCTCGCCGAGCTCGGACAGGTCGAGCCCGTCGACGGTGACCCGTCCTTCGTCCGGTACGTCGAGCCCGCCGACGATGTTGAGGAGGGTGGTCTTGCCCGACCCGGAGCGCCCCTTGAGGGCGACGAGTTCACCGCGCGGGACCTCGAACGAAACGCCGCGCAGGGCGTGCACCGCGGCGGCTCCATGCCCGTACGACTTGTGGACGTTCTCGACCCGCACCATGGTCTCGGTGACCACCTGGCTGCTCATGTCGCCTCCCCCGTCGACCGGGCGCCAGTATCACCGCCCGGCGCCCGGCCCTTCAACGGTTCAGCTCGGGTTGTCACCGTGGGTGAGGGTCTCCCAGGCCACGAAGAGGTTGTTGCTGCCGGCCGGACGCTGCTGCCGGGTCAGCGTCTGGGTGTTGGCCATCGCGATGCCGAGGCGGTTGTGCAGGGCGTTGTAGCCGACCTCGGTGACCGGCCCGAGCCCGAGCTTCAGCGATCCTCCGCACAGCCAGGTCGGGACGACCGCGCCCAGCTGGTACTTGGCCTGGAACCCGAGCGCCTGCCGCAGCCGTGCGCCGACGTCGGTGCCGTAGAGGTCCTGGCCCTGGATCCGGCTGGTCTCGGCGACGTGCGAGATCGCGGAGATGCCGTATCCGGTGTGGGTGAAGTCGCGGCAGGTCTCCTGGGTGAGCCCGGTGACGAAGGTGGACTGCCCCTGCCAGTAGTTGACGATCTTCGCCTTGGTGTCGAGGTTCTGGCTGGGCACCGTCTTCGGCAGATCGCCGTCGGAGGACAGATAGACATACGCGGCCGTACGGGTGCGGAACCTCGCCATGGCCTTGTCGTACGACGTCCTGTCCTCGAGGAAGACGGAGATGCCGACCGCGGCCTCCATCATCGACAGCTCCCAATTGCCGTTGGAGTTGGAGCCGTTGATGACCTTGGGGAGGTAGACGTTGCGCAGCATGGTCGCGAAGCGGCCGGAGTTCGCCCAGCTCCCGGTGTACGTGTACTTGATGATCTCGGCGGCCTTCGGCCAGGAGGAGCCCGCCCAGCCGGTCTGCAGGGGCGCGTTGCTGTTGGTGTGGTCCTTGATCACCGCGGACCAGGCGTCCATCAGCTGGATCGCCTTCTTCGCATACCGGTCGTCGCGCGTGATGTACCAGGCGAGCGCGTCGGTGTACGCGGCGATCGCGTCCTCGCGCTCGTCCGTGCAGCCGTAGTCGGGGTCGGAGTACGGGCCGCACTCGACGGTGGCGCGGGGCTTGGGGGTGCGGTTCAGGTCGGCGTACTTGCTCGCCAGCATCTGGTCGAAGGCACCCTTCCAGGGCTGGGCGCCGGCGTTGACCTCGGTGCGCGCGAAGTCCAACTGCGCCTTGGAGACGGTGACTCCAGGGTGGGCGAAGGTCGTGGGGGCGGCGTCGGCATGGCGGGCGGCGGGCCAGGCGAGCATGCCCACGACAAGTGCGGAGGCGGTTGCGAGCAGTGCGGTGCGACGCATGGTGGGGGCCATCCGTTCTCGTATATGAACAATGAACGCCTTTATGAACACAGGCGTTGGGCCGAGACCGTAGGTCCAGACCAATCGGCCGTCAAGGGTCCGCGCACGGAAAAGGGCCGCACCCCGCCAGGGGTACGGCCCTTTTCTGCTGTACGGCTACCGGACCTCGGTGATCTCCGGTCCGCGCTGCAGCTGTCCCATGCCGCCGGAGAAGCGCGAGCCCTCCTCCTGCTGGACGCCCTCGGGGACCATCTGGGCGTCGTTCGGCAACTTGAGGACGATCGGGTCACGAGGCGCCATCGGGCCCTCGCCGCGGACCACGACCGTGTCCCGGAAGATCTGCTCGAGCAGGCCGGCCGCCTGCGGCTGCACCGCGCCCTGGCCCGAGATCACACCGCGCAGGAACCAGCGCGGACCGTCCACGCCGACGAACCGCACGACCTGGAAACCGCCCGTGCCGTCCGGCAGTTGCACCGGCACCTGGGCGCGCAGCTCCCAGCCCAGCGGGCCCTCGACCTCGTCGATGATGCCACCCTGCTGGGTGATGCCGGAGCCGATCTCCTCACGTACCTCGCCCCAGATGCCCTCCCGCTTGGGAGCGGCGAAGGCCTGCAGCTGGATGGCGCTGTCGCGCAGTACGACGGTCGCCGCGACGATCGCGTCGCCCGCGACCTCGACCCGCAGCTCCATGCCGTCGACTCCGGGCACGAAGAGCCCGCCCAGGTCCACCCGGCCCTCGGCGGGGTCGCGCACCTCGGAGTCGTCCCAGGGCCCGTCGGGCCGCGGCTCGGGCTCGAGCCTCACGCGCTCGCGCACGTCCTCTTCGTCGTCCGCCTCAGTGTCGACGTAGTCGACGACCTGCTCGGCCTCGCCGGCCGCGTCCTCGGCGGCACCCTTCTTCTTGCGACGTCCGAACACGTCACTGTCCTTCCCGGTCGGATACGACCGAAGCGTATCGATTCCCACCCGTAGTGCCGCCCACGGCGGCCTGACCGCTTGTGCTGCTCGTTCCGGCCACCGCCGCATGTCCTCCGGTGGACCCGAAGCCCCCTTCGGCCCGCGCCGAGTCGGGAAGCTCCGCAACCTCCTGGAAGCGGACCCTCTCGACCTGCTGAACGACCAGTTGGGCAATCCGGTCGAAGCGCTCGAACCGCACGGCCTCGCGCGGGTCGAGATTCACCACGATCACCTTGATCTCCCCACGGTACCCGGCATCAACCGTCCCTGGGGCATTCACCAGGGCGACACCGCAGCGGGCGGCGAGACCGGATCGCGGGTGCACGAAGGCCGCGTACCCCTCCGGGAGCGCGATGGACACCCCGGTGGGCAGCACGGCCCGCTCGCCCGGCTTCAGTTCGCACGCCTCGGTGGTGCGCAGATCGGCGCCCGCGTCACCGGGTTGTGCGTACGACGGAAGCGGTACGTCCGGGTCGACGCGCCGGATGAGCACGTCGAGCTCTTGACGGGGGGAACGGCTCACGGGTTCACCTCGAAGGCGCGGGCACGCCGGCGCTGGTCGGGGTCGCTCATGGCGGCCTGGATCTCCTCCGGGCGGCCGTTGTCGATGAAGTGGTCGACCTTCACCTCGACGAAGAGGGCGTCGGCGCGGACGGCGACGGGCCCCTCCGGACCACCGATCCGCCCGGTGGCGGACGAGTAGATCTTGCGGCCCGCGACCGCCGTCACCTCGGCCTCCAGGTACAGCACAGTGCCGACCGGAACGGGCCGCACGAAGTCGGTCTCCAGCCGCCCGGTCACGGCGATCGTCCGCAGCAGCCAGTTCAGCGAGCCGAGGGTCTCGTCGAGGGCGGTCGCCAGCACCCCGCCGTGGGCCAGCCCGGGCGCCCCCTGATGGGCGGGCTGCACGGTGAACTCGGCGGTGATCGTGACGCCTTCGCCGGCCCGTGCCTCGAGGTGCAGCCCGTGGGGCTGCTCTCCGCCGCACCCGAAACACAGTTCGTAGTGGGCACCAAGAAGCTCACCGGGCGCGGGAGCATCGGGATGCCTCACGGGTTTCACCGCGTCGGCGGGAGGCTTAAGAGCTGGAGACGTACCACTCACAGCCGCAGACCTTACCCGCGCGTCGGTGGAATCCGGACACCGTGCCAAGCTTGGCTCCATGCAGCTCTCCGCCACCCCTTACGAAGAACGCCTCACCGCCCCCCGCTCGTGGTGGCTGATCTCCTTCCTGGTCGGACTCTCGTTCGCCCTGATCCTGCTGCCCTTCGGCACGCTGCCGCTGCTCGGCGGCCTGGTCGGCGGCACAGCGGCGGCGGCGGTCGTGGCGAGCTCGTACGGGTCGGTCCGTATCCGTGTGGTGGGCGGCTCGCTGATCGCGGGCGAGGCGAAGATCCCGGTCTCGGCGCTGGGTGAGGCGGAGATCCTGGACCCGGAGGAGGCCCGCGCCTGGCGCACGTACAAGGCCGACACCCGCGCGTTCCTGCTGCTGCGCGCCTACATCCCCGGGGCCCTGAAGGTCGAGGTCACCGACCCCGAGGACCCGACGCCGTACCTGTACCTGTCCACGCGGGAGCCGCAGCGCCTCGCCCAGGCGCTGAAGGCGGCCAAAGAGGCCGTGGCGTAACGAAGCGGCCGCTCAGGGGTCTCAGAGCCCTCCGGGCCCGAGTTCCCTGCTGATCTCGCCCATCGTCAGCGGGTCCACCGGGCGCTCCAGGGGCGGGAGTTCGACAAGCGCGTCCCAGGGCACCTGAATCTTTCTCAGGTCTTTACGGATCCGCTCCGCGAGCTTCTTGGTGTCCCGGCGGTTCATGACCGCCCCGACGGCGGCCCCCACCATGAAGGGCATCAGGTTCGGCAGATCGCGCACCATGCGCTTCATGATCTGTTGGCGCAGTTGATGCTTCATCTGGCTGTTGACCGCGCCACCGAAGCTCGACGGCTTCGTCACGTCGACCCCGCGCTCTCCCGACCAGGAGTTCAGATACGCGGTGCTGCGTTCCTTGAGGTTGCCGGGCGGTCGTACGCCGTAGACCTCGTGCAGCTCGGCGATCAGCTTCAGCTCGATCGCGGCGACGCCGGTGATCTCTGCGGCCAGCTCCGTCGGCATCGCGGGCGGCACAGGCAGCATCGCCGCCGCTCCGATCCCCGCTCCGACCGTCGACGTCGCGGCCGCGGCGCCCGCCACGAGCTTGTCGGCGAGCTGCTCGGGCCCGAGTCCCGGGAACTGTCTGCGGAGCGTCGCAAGGTCGCGTACGGGGATCCGCGGGGCGATCTCGATGATGCGGTCGGCGAGGTACGCAAGGCCCGCTCTGGCGCGGCTGCCGCCTTTGCGGACGCCTTCCACGGCCCTGTCGCGGATGGCCGCGGCCCGCCGCCGGGCGACGGGCGCACGATTTCTCTGCGACGGCGCCGGGAGGTCACCCCGGCCGAGCGCCGCTTCGAGCGAGGCCGATCCCGTAGCCCCAGCCGTACCGGGTGTCTTACCGGATGAGCCCCGCTCGTCGTCACGCGCGCCGTGAGGGCCGGCGTGCAGCCCTTCGTCCGCTCCCGGCAAAAGGGAGCGGCGCTTCCAAGGTGGGGTCGAGCCAGTCACGGCCGACCCGGCCTCAGTCGCAGTCGCGGCAGATCGGCTGACCGTTCTTCTCCCGGGCCAGCTGGCTGCGGTGGTGCACCAGGAAGCAGCTCATGCAGGTGAACTCGTCCTGCTGCTTGGGCAGCACCCGGACGGCCAGCTCCTCGTTCGAGAGGTCCGCGCCGGGCAGCTCCAGGCCTTCCGCGGCCTCGAACTCGTCGACGTCCACAGCGGACGTCGACTTGTCGTTCCGACGGGCCTTGAGCTCTTCAAGGCTGTCCGAGTCGACGTCGTCGTCGGTCTTGCGTGGGGTGTCGTAATCCGTTGCCATGTCGCTCTCCCCCTCTGGGTGTCTGCGGTGTCTCCAGCGCACGTAACGCGTGAGAGGCCGGACTTGTGCCCGACCCGAGGCGGAGATTTTGCCTCACATCAAGGTCTGTTACTCAATCGACACCCAACCGGACTCCTCAAGAGTGATCGGCTTGGATGGCGAACGGGACCGTACACGGTCCCCATGCCGCTCTTCAAAGGCGTCTCACCCTGTACTTCCCGTGATCAGGACACCCGAAAACCCGGATTTTCCCGGCTTTCCGCCTGCGTGCATGATCACGGAGAGTAGATGGCTGGAAAATCGCCCTTGTGATCGATCACACACGTGCTGCTCCATTCGGCGGCCAGAAAATTCCGCGCAAAGCGAACATCCCCGTGTGTCGGCGACATGATCTCAGATGGGCAGGGTGACCCGCATCACGAGCCCACCCCCCTCGCGCGGCTGTGCCGAAATATGCCCGCCGTGCGCCCGCGCCACGGACCGCACGATGGACAGACCGAGGCCGACGCCCTTGTCGCTGCCCGTGCGCTCCGTACGCAGCCGCCGGAAGGGCTCGAAGAGGTTGTCGATCTCGTACGCCGGTACGACGGGTCCGGTGTTGGCCACGACCAGGACCGCCTGGCCGTGCTGGACCTCGGTGGTGACCTCGACCCAGCCCTCGTCCGGCACGTTGTACCGCACGGCGTTCTGCACGAGGTTGAGCGCAATCCGCTCCAGCAGCACGCCGTTGCCCTGGACGACCGCGGGCTTCTGCTCGCCGCGGATCACCACGCCCTTGGCGTCCGCCTCCGCGTGCACCTGGTCGACGGCCTGCGCGGCGACCTCGGCGAGGTCGACCGGCTTGCGCTCGACGATCTGGTTGTCGCTGCGGGCGAGCAGCAGCAGGCCCTCCACGAGCTGCTCGCTGCGCTCGTTGGTGGCCAGCAGCGTCTTGCCGAGCTGCTGCAGCTCCGCCGGCGCGTTCGGGTCGGACAGGTGCACCTCGAGGAGCGTGCGGTTGATCGCGAGGGGGGTTCGCAGCTCGTGCGAGGCGTTGCCGACGAAGCGCTGCTGGGCGGTGAAGGCGCGCTGAAGGCGCTCCAGCATGTCGTCGAAGGTGTCCGCCAGCTCCTTGAGCTCGTCGTCCGGGCCGTCCAGCTCGATACGGCGGGACAGGTCCGAACCCGCCACCGCGCGCGCGGTGCGCGTGATGCGGCCGAGCGGCGACAGGACGCGGCCGGCCATGGCGTAGCCGAAGGCGAAGGCGATGACGGCGAGGCCGAGCAGGGCCAGCAGCGAGCGGCTGAGCAGGTCGTCGAGGGCGTGCTGGCGCTGGACGGCGTCGCACTGCTTGAGGATCGTGTTGAACTCGCTCTTCGGCGCCGAGTTCAGGGCGGGGCAGGTGGAGCTGGTGATGTCGAGGTTGGCGCCGGAGATCGAGAAGGACTGGCCGCTGCCCTCATGCAGGGCCTGGGCCGCCAGCAGGTAGATGATCGACAGCAGCAGGATGCCGGCGATCAGGAACATGCCGCCGTACAGCAACGTGAGCCGTATGCGGATGGTCGGGCGCAGCCAGGGGAACTGCGGCTCCGGCTTCCTGGGGTCCCAAGTGGGCTTGGGGGGTGCGGTGGGGAGAGCGGGTGTTGCAGCCATCGGGCATCAGATCCGGTAGCCGGAGCCGGGCACGGTGACGATCACAGGCGGCTCGCCGAGCTTGCGGCGCAGGGTCATGACGGTGACGCGCACGACGTTCGTGAACGGGTCGGTGTTCTCGTCCCAGGCCTTCTCCAGCAGCTGTTCCGCGGAGACGACCGCGCCCTCGGAGCGCATCAGCACCTCAAGGACGGCGAACTCCTTCGGCGCGAGCTGGATCTCCTTGCCGTCGCGGAAGACCTCGCGGCGGTTGGGGTCGAGCTTGATGCCGGCGCGCTCCAGGACCGGCGGCAGCGGCACACTGGTGCGCCGGCCGAGGGCACGCACGCGTGCGATGAGCTCGCTGAACGCGAACGGCTTGGGAAGGTAGTCGTCGGCGCCGATCTCCAGGCCCTCGACCCGGTCGCTGACGTCGCCGGAGGCCGTGAGCATCAGCACGCGCGTGGGCATGCCGAGCTCCACGATCTTGCGGCAGACGTCGTCGCCGTGGACGAGCGGGAGGTCGCGGTCGAGGACGACCACGTCGTAGTCGTTGACGCCGATGCGCTCCAGGGCGGCCGCACCGTCGTACACGACGTCGACGGCCATGGCCTCCCGGCGCAGTCCGGTGGCCACCGCATCGGCGAGCAGCTGCTCGTCCTCGACGACGAGTACGCGCACGTCGCTTGTCCTTCCTGTGTCCACCCGCGTAGCGCCTGCAAGGGCACACGCGGGCCGGGGTCTTCATGAGTGTGTGCCTCCATCCTGCCCTTTTCGGCCATAAGTCGGCTGTAAGACGGGTGGGCTGTGGATGAGGGCAGGATGAAGGACAGGTGTGAGACCCGGGAATGCGAGATTTTCTCGCCGGGTTGAGGTTTCCGTGGAAGGGAGCGGGGGGAGGACGGTTCATACCCCGCGATCACGCTCTGCTAGTGCCGCAACACCATGCGGTACGGCGCAATCCGCTTTCCGCAGAGTGGGCGTGGGTGTCCGGCACCGTCGCCGCCCGGCGCGGGCAGTGCTGGGCACCTGCAGGAGACGTGATCGCCCCTTCCGAACGGCACACCCCCGTGCCACCCGACCCACGACCCAGGACGAGGGGGCGCAGCATGGACGCATTCACCGCAGGACTTCTGCAGCGCATAAGGGCGACCGAGTCCGATCTGACGCGGGCTCGCAACGAGGGCGACGACTTCCTCGTCGAGGTTGAGCAGGGCGAACTCGACGACCTGCGCCGCCTCGCCGCCGAGCACGGTGTGGAGGTCGGCGCATAGCGTCTGATCAGCGCGTACGCACGACAGCAACCCCCGGCGAATCCAGCGCCGGGGGTTGCTGCTCTTTGGCCCCTTCAACGACAGCACACGGCGAGGGCTTTCCAACGGCGACCGGGCCGACGACACCGGCCGCGTGGAGAGCCGGAGCCGGCTGAGGCGCCCCCGTAGGCGAACGAAGCAATTCAGTCGTGCCAGGCGCCGAAGTCCTCCAGGAGGCGCTGGAGGGGCTCGAAGACGCCCGGGGTGGCCGCGATCGCCAGGTCGCGTGCGGGGCGCTCTCCGGGGCGGCCACCGGTCAGCGCGCCCGCCTCCCGGGCGATGAGGTCGCCCGCCGCGAGGTCCCACGCGTTCAGGCCGCGCTCGAAGTAGCCGTCCAGGCGGCCGGCCGCCACGTCGCACAGGTCGACCGCGGCCGAGCCGCTGCGCCGGATGTCGCGGAGCAAGGGGATCAGCCGGCGGGCGACCTCGGCCTGGTGGGTGCGGACCTCGCTGACGTAGTTGAAGCCCGTCGAGACCAGCGCCTGGTCCAGCGGCGGCGCCGGGCGGCACGCCAGCTCGAGCTCGCCCTCCCGGGCGCCCGTGGCCCGGGCCCCGCCCCCGCGCACCGCGTGGTACGTCTCGCCGCGCATCGGGGCCGCGACGACCCCGACCACCGTCTCGCCGTCCTGCTCGGCGGCGATGGAGACGGCCCAAGTGGGCAGTCCGTACAGGTAGTTGACCGTGCCGTCGAGCGGGTCGATCACCCAGCGGATGCCGCTCGTGCCCTCGGTGGAGGCGCCCTCCTCGCCCAGGAAGCCGTCGTCCGGGCGGTGCTCGGAGATCAGATCGGTGATCAGCTTCTCCGCCGCGATGTCCATCTCGGTGACCACGTCGATCGGGCTCGACTTGGTCGCGGCGACCGCGAGGTCGGCCGGGCGGCCGTCCCGCAGCAGCTCTCCGGCGCGGCGGGCGGCCTCCTGGGCCAGCGCGAGCAGTTCCTGGTGCAGGGGGTCGGTCACGGGGCTCCTCACGCGTAGGGGCTGTCGACGCCCGCGGCGGCCGGGCGCGGGGCGCGGGCCGGGCAGCAGCCCACCGGGCAGAGGTTGTGGCTCGCACCGAGCGCGCCCAGGGCACAGGGGGTGACCTCGGCGCCGCGCTCCACGCCCGCGCGCTCGACCACGAGGTCGCGGATCGCGGCGGCGAAGCGCGGGTCGGCGCCGACGGTCGCCGAGCGGCGCATCGGCAGGCCCAGCTCCGCGGCCTTGGCCTTGGCCTCCGTGTCGAGGTCGTAGAGGACCTCCATGTGGTCGGAGACGAAGCCGATGGGCGAGATGACGACGGCCGGGACGCCCGCCGCGTGCCGCTCCTCGAGGTGGTCGCAGATGTCGGGCTCGAGCCACGGGATGTGCGGGGCGCCGGAGCGCGACTGGTAGACGAGCTGCCAGGGGTGGTCGACGCCGGTGCGCTCGCGGACCGCGTCGGCGATCAGCTGCGCCACGTCCAGGTGCTGCTTCACGTACGCCCCGCCGTCGCCGTGGTCCTCGACCGGGCCGGAGGTGTCCGCGGAGACCGTGGGGATGGAGTGCGTCGAGAACGCGAGGTGCGCGCCGTCACGGACGTCCTCGGGGAGGTCGGCCAGCGACTGCAGGACGCCTTCGATCATGGGCTCCAGGAAGCCCTCGTGGTTGAAGTAGTGCCGCAGCTTGTCGACCTTGGGGAGGTCGAGGCCCTCGGCCTCAAGGGCGGCGAGCGAGTCCGCGAGGTTCTCGCGGTACTGACGGCAGCCCGAGTACGAGGCGTAGGCGCTGGTGGCCAGGACCAGGATGCGGCGGTGGCCGTCGGCGACCATCTCGCGCAGGGTGTCCGTCAGGTAGGGCGCCCAGTTGCGGTTGCCCCAGTAGATCGGCAGGTCCAGGCCGTGGTCCGCGAAGTCTTTGCGCAGGGCGTCCAGCAGGGCACGGTTCTGGTCGTTGATGGGGCTGACCCCGCCGAACAGGAAGTAGTGTTCGCCGACTTCCTTGAGGCGTTCCTTGGGGATTCCGCGCCCGCGCGTGACGTTCTCCAGGAACGGGATCACGTCGTCGGGGCCCTCGGGCCCGCCGAAGGAGAGCAGGAGCAGGGCGTCGTAGGGGGTGGCGTCGAGCACGTCTCGCATGGGTCGATCCTGTCATCCGGTACTGACAGCCGGGAAACGGCGGGATGACCACCCGGGTTCCCGACGGGTCCGGCAGGTGCGGCGGGGTGCATTAGGGTCGCCTAACTCGTAAGCTGTATCGGCTGCATTCGCGCCTTACCAGGCGCCCAGCCGATCCGCAGCCCTTCCTTGACCGGAGCCCGCCGTGCCCAGCCCCTACCGCGCCCTGTTCGCCGCCCCCGGCACCAAGGGCTTCGCCGCCGCGGGTCTCCTCGGCCGGATGCCGCTGTCGATGATGGGCATCGGCGTGGTCACGATGGTCTCCCAGCTCACCGGGCGCTACGGGCTCGCGGGCGCCCTCTCGGCAACCATCGCGCTGGCCGCCGCGGCGATCGGGCCGCAGATCTCCCGGCTGGTGGACCAGCACGGGCAGCGCAGGGTGCTGCGTCCGGCGACGCTCGTGGCGCTCGTCTCGGCGGCCGGGCTGCTGCTGGCCGCGCACTTCGAGTGGCCGGACTGGGTGCTGTTCGTGTGTGCCGCCGGCATCGGCTCCGTGCCGAGCCTCGGCGCGATGATCCGCGCCCGCTGGGCGGCCCTGTACCGGGGCACTCCGCAGTTGCACACCGCGTACTCCTTCGAGTCCGTGGTGGACGAGGTGTGCTTCATCTTCGGGCCGATCATCTCCATCGGCCTGTCCACGGCCTGGTTCCCGGAGGCCGGGCCGCTGCTCGCCGCCTGCTTCCTGGCGGTCGGCGTCTTCTGGCTGACCGCGCAGCGCGCCACCGAACCCGAGCCGCACCCGCGCGAGCACCACGGGGGCGGCTCGGCACTGCGCGCGCGTGGCCTGCAGGTCCTGGTGGCCACCTTCGCGGCGACCGGGGCGATCTTCGGATCCGTCGACGTGGTCACCGTGGCCTTCGCCGACGAGCAGGGGCACAAGGGGGCGGCGAGCATCGTGCTCGCCCTGTACGCGGCGGGTTCCTGCGTGGCCGGAGTGGTGTTCGGGCTGCTGCACTTCAAGGGGGCGCCCGCACCTCGCTGGCTGCTGGGCATATGCGCGATGGCCGTGAGTATGATCCCCCTCCTACTGGTCGGAAACTTGCCGTTTCTGGCCGTGGCGCTGTTCGTTGCGGGCCTGTCCATCGCTCCCACGATGATCACGACGATGTCCCTCATCGAAGAGCACGTACCACGCGCGCAGTTGACCGAGGGCATGACCTGGGTGAGCACCGGCCTCGCGGTCGGCGTCGCGCTCGGCTCCTCGGTGGCCGGCTGGGTCATCGACGCGGCCGGCGCGCGTGCCGGGTACGGGGTTCCGGCGGTGTCCGGGGCCGTCGCGGTCGCGGTCGGTTTCCTGGGGTACCGCCGGCTCAGCAGGCCGGCTCCGCGTCGGGGAGGCACCGTTGAGCAGCACAGCGAGCGGGAAGAACGGCACGTGGCGTAACTGGGGCGGCAACGTCGCGGCGCGTCCCGCACGGGAGGTGACTCCGGCGTCCGTGGACGAACTGTCCGCGGCCGTACGGCAGGCCGCGGAGGACGGCCTGACGGTGAAGGCCGTGGGCTCGGGGCACTCCTTCACTTCCATTGCCGCAACCGACGGTGTGTTGATCCGTCCTCAACTGTTGACCGGCATCCGCAAGATTGATCGCGACGCCATGACGGTCACGGTCGAGGCCGGCACTCCGCTCAAGAGGCTCAACATGGCCCTGGCCCGCGAGGGTCTGTCGCTGACCAACATGGGCGACATCATGGAGCAGACGGTCTCCGGCGCCACCAGCACCGGCACGCACGGCACGGGCCGCGAGTCGGCGTCGATCGCCGCCCAGATCAGGGGACTTGAGCTGGTCACCGCCGACGGCTCGGTCCTCACCTGCTCCGAGAAGGAGAACCCGGAGGTCTTCGCGGCCGCCCGGATCGGCCTCGGCGCGCTCGGCATCGTCACCGCGATCACCTTCGCCGTGGAGCCGATCTTCCTGCTCACGGCCCGTGAGGAGCCGATGCCCTTCGACAAGGTGCTCGCCGACTTCGACGAACTCTGGGCCGAGAACGAGCACTTCGAGTTCTACTGGTTCCCGCACACCGGCAGCACCAACACCAAGCGCAACAACCGCAGCGCAGGCCCCGAGAAGCCGGTGAGTCAACTCGCGGGCTGGTTCGAGGACGAGTTCCTCTCCAACGGCGTCTTCCAGGTGGCCCAGTGGGTCGGCCGGGCGGCCCCGGCCACGGTCCCGACGATCGCCCAGATCTCCAGCAAGGCCCTGTCCGCGCGCACCTACACGGACATTCCCTACAAGGTCTTCACTTCACCGCGCCGGGTGCGCTTCGTGGAGATGGAGTACGCCGTTCCGCGCGAGGCCCTGGCCGAGTTGCTGCGCGAACTCAAGGCGATGCTCGACCGCTCCGGCCTGAAGGTCAGCTTCCCCGTCGAGGTGCGCACGGCCCCCGCCGACGACATCACGCTGTCCACGGCATCGGGCCGCGACAGCGCGTACGTCGCCGTCCACATGTTCCGGGGCACGCCCTACCAGGCGTACTTCACCGCCGCCGAGCGCATCTTCACCGCGCACGAGGGCCGGCCGCACTGGGGCAAGGTGCACACGCGGGACGCCGAGTACTTCGCCGGGGTCTACCCGCGCTTCGGCGAGTTCACCGCGCTGCGGGACCGGCTCGACCCGGACCGGCTCTTCCAGAACGACTACTTGCGGCGGGTGTTGGGGGCGTAGTTCCGTTTCCGGCGATTACGTGAAGTACGCCACGTACAAGATCCCGAAAACCCGCAACGGGCGGCCGAGTCCTGCCCCTTGCAAGAAGTTGAGCGGCGTGCCAATCCACGCACGTGGCCCGAATGGAGTACTGTTGCGAGCCCTGGGTCCGGTCTCCCGCCAGGGTGTCCGCGGCTTCCAAGGACCGCCAGGAGGGGGCTAGTTGCACAGGGTGACGGAGTTGGTCACTTAGCGTTGCGAATAGGTAACCGTGCCATAACGGCGATCCAGGGCCCGTGCCCGACACGCCGGGCAACTCGGCAAGGTTGTGGCAGGCTGCACCCGGGCAGGCCACACTCGACTAGCGGAAGCAGCGACGCACGTGACGTCGGCAGGCACCACCCGGGAGGTCCCCATGCCCGAACTGCGTGTCGTGGCCGTCTCGAATGACGGCACACGGCTGGTGCTGAAGGCTGCCGACTCAACGGAGTACACGCTTCCGATCGACGAGCGGCTGCGTGCGGCGGTCCGTGGTGACCGTCCCCGCCTCGGCCAGATCGAGATCGAGGTCGAGAGCCATCTCCGCCCCCGCGACATCCAGGCGCGTATACGCGCCGGTGCCACCGCGGAAGAGGTCGCCCAGCTCGCAGGCATCCCCGTCGACCGCGTACGCCGCTTCGAGGGCCCCGTGCTCGCGGAGCGTGCGTTCATGGCCGAGCGGGCCCGCAAGACACCCGTCCGCAGGCCCGGTGAGAACGCCGGACCGCAGCTCGGCGAGGCCGTCCAGGAGCGGTTGCTGCTGCGCGGTGCCGAGAAGGACACCGTGCAGTGGGACTCCTGGCGCCGCGACGACGGCACCTGGGAGGTCCTGCTGGTCTACCTGGTGGCGGGCGAACCGCACTCGGCGAGCTGGACGTACGACCCGCCCCGGCGGCTCGTCCAGGCCGTCGACGAGGAGGCGCGCTCGCTGATCGGCGAGTCCGAGGACCTCGCCGCGCCGGAGCCCAGCTTTCCGTTCGTCCCGCGCATCGCACGGCTGCCGCGCGACCGCCCGCTGGACCGTGCCCTCGAGCGGCCGAGCCTGCCCGCGCAGGCGTCCGAGCCCGCAGAGGAGAGCACGGGCGAACGGGACTCGCTGACCAGCCTGTTGGAGGCGGTACCGAGCTTCCGCGGCGACCTGGTGGTCCCGGAGCGCCCCGCAGAAGCGTCTCCTCCGCCGCCACCGCCGGAGGAGCCCGCCGCCGCTGCCGAACCTGCGGAGGAGGAGCCCCCGGCGCCCGCGGCCTCGGCCGGTTCCGCCTACGCGGACGTCCTCATGCCGCGTTCCGTCGGCAGCCACCGCGACCGACTCGTCGGCGCCACGGACCGCCAGGCCGAGGCCGACGGCGTCCGCCCGGGCCGCCGCGCGGCGGTCCCGAGCTGGGACGAGATCGTGTTCGGGACACGGCGCAAGAAGCAGGAGTAGCAGGTCGTACGAGGATGAGGGTCGCGCTGTTCGACAGCGCGGCCCTTTCCGCGTCGTGTTCCGCGTCGTACGGACGGTGCGTCGTACGGACTACTGCGGATCCGGCCCGACCGCCACCGGACGCGACGGATCCGACGACCACTGGGACCAGGACCCCACGTACAGCGCCGAGTCGATGCCCGCGACCGCCAGCGCCAGCACCTCGTGTGCACCGGAGACGCCCGAACCGCAGTACACGCCGACCTCCGAACCGTCCGTTGCACCAAGGGACTTGAAGCGCTCGGCCAGCTCCTCGGCCGACCGGAATCGCCCGTCGGCCCCCACGTTCTCGTTCGTCGGCGCGGACACGGCTCCCGGGATGTGTCCGCCGACCCGGTCGATCGGCTCCACCTCGCCCCGGTAGCGCTCGCCCGCGCGTGCGTCGAACAGCACCCCGGCCCGGGCCACCGCCGCCGCGTCGTCCGCGTCCAGCAGCCCCGCCGCTCCCGGCACCGGCGCGAAGTCGCCCTCGGGCGGCGTCGGCACCGCCGTCTCCAGTTCCCCCTCCCAGGCCGGCAACCCGCCGTCCAGGACCCGCACGTCCGGGTGACTTGTCCAGCGCAGCAGCCACCAGGCACGGGCCGCGGCCCAGCCCTGCCCGCCGTCGTACACGACCACCGGTGTCCCGGCCGAGACGCCCGCCCGGCGCATCGCGGCGCCGAAGACCTCGAGGTCGGGCAGCGGGTGACGGCCGCCCTCGCCGGGTGCGGCGGCGAGCTCGGTGTCCAGGTCGACGTAGACGGCACCGGGGATGTGCCCGGCCGCGTACTCGGCCCGGCCGTCGAAGGGCGGCTCGCCGGCCGCCTTGGCCACGCTGAGCTGCCAACGGACGTCGAGCAGCACGGGCGGGCGCCGTCCCGCGAGGTCGCCGGCGAGTTCGGAAGCGGAGATGATGGCGTTCATGGCCACCATCCTTGCGCACGGGGTGGCCGCATCGTCCATGTCCGGCTACTCTGCTCGGCCGGACAGGCCCGATCACGAGGCGTACGGGTTCGGGCACATGCTGTACAGCCGATCGACGGCCGTCGGCAATCGCACGGAAACGGACGGGAAACCGCACACCGGGCATCCTCCTCGCGTGCGGCGCGCCCGGAGCGCACGGCAGCACAGGGGGTGCGAGCATCGGCACGGGGATCCGGAGAGCGGAAGCAACGCGGCCTCCACGAGGGGTCGAGGAGAGAGTGACGATGACCGAGGCACGGGGGTCGGCCGGCCCGAACGGCGAGACGCACGCTCGGCACACGCCCGGCACGCCCTGCTGGGTGAGTCTGATGGTGCACGGTCTGGCCGCGACCCAGGAGTTCTACGGTTCGCTGTTCGGCTGGCAGTTCGAGCCGGGCCCCCAGCAGCTCGGCCCGTATGTGCGGGCACTGCTCGACGGACACGAGGTGGCGGGCATCGGCCAGTTGCCGCCGGACCGCCATCTGCCCATCGCCTGGACGCCCTACCTGGCCTCGGACGACGTGGATCTGACCGCCGAGACGGTACGGCTGTGCGGCGGCACGATCGGGGTGGGCCCCCTGGACGCCGCCGAGGCGGGCCGCCTCGCGATCGGCTCGGACCCCTCCGGCGCCGTCTTCGGCATCTGGCAGGCGGCGGCGCACCGCGGCACGGCCATCACGGGCGTGCCCGGCACCCCCGCCTGGAACGAACTGCTGACCTTCGAGTCGGCGAGCGTCGCCAAGTTCTACGAGACGGTCTTCGGCTACGAGGAGGAGCCGGTGGTCTCCGCCGACTTCGACTACGTGACCCTGCACATCGAGGGCCGTCCGGTCGCCGGCATCCACGGCGTCGGCAACGCCCTGCCCCGCGACCGGGGCCCGCACTGGATGACGTACTTCGAAGTCGCCGACACGGACGACGCGGTGACCCGCCTGGTCGACCTGGGCGGCCATGTCCTGAAGTCCCCGCGCGACAGCGCGCACGGCCGGGTGGCCACGGTGTCGGATCCCGAAGGGGCCCGGTTCTCCCTGATCCAGAGCACGCGCTGAGACGGCCGGGCCGACCGAGCCGAGGAAAGGTCTCTGCGGCCTAGACCTGCGACACCGGCAGTACGTCCGGGGAGAGCGCCGCCGCCCGGGCCGAAGCCGCCGTCATGCGGCGGCGGTGGTGGCGGCGGCACAGGACCTCGTAGCCGATGGCGTCCGCCTGGTTGACGTCGCCGACGACCACCTGGGCGCCCTCGACGACCATCGCGCCGCCTATCGTGCGCGCGTTGTGCGTGGCGCGGGCACCGCACCAGCACAGGGCCTCGACCTGCAACACCTCTACCCGGTCGGCGAGTTCGACCAGGCGCTGGGAGCCCGGGAAGAGCTTGGAGCGGAAGTCGGTCGTGATGCCGAAGGCGTAGACGTCCAGGCCCAGGTCGTCGACCACACGCGCGAGTTGGTCGATCTGCTCCGGCGCCAGGAACTGCGCCTCGTCGGCGATGACGTAGTCCGCGCGGCCGCCCTGCGACAGGTGGTCGACGAGGTAGACGTACAGGTCCTGGCCGTCCTCGACCTCCACCGCGTCCGTCACCAGGCCCAGCCGGGAGGAGAGTTTCCCCTCGCCCGCGCGGTCGTCGCGCGTGAAGATCATGCCCGCCAGGCCGCGTGCCGAGCGGTTGTGCTCGATCTGCAGAGCCAGCGTGGACTTCCCGCAGTCCATCGTTCCGGAGAAGAACACCAGCTCGGGCATGGAGAGTTGAGCACCTTTCGGCAAGAAGTGGCTACGGGCGGGGCGTCAGGTACGGGCGGGCTTCAGGAGCGTACTTCGAGCAGGGGGACCAGCTGTTCGGCAGGGGTCATCGAACCGTGGTTGCCGACCATCGCCGACTCCTTCGGCTCCCGCTCGGAGGCGATGATCAGGACGTCGTCGCGCGCGGCCGCGATCACGTCGCCTAGGCGCGCGTACACGCGGTCGTCGATGTGCGGGCCGAACCAGCCCGCCGCGATCGCCTCGTCCCGCGAGGCCACCCAGAACTGCTCGCCGAGGACCTCGCGCCAGCAGGTCAGTACGTCGCTCTCGGCGCCCGGCACCGCGTACACGTGGCGGGCGCGGCCCTCGCCGCCGAGCAGGGCGACCCCGGCGCGCAGCTCCCAGTCCTCGTCGAAGTCGATGCGGTGCTGCTCGTCGAAGGGGATGTCGACCATGCCGTGGTCGGCGGTGACGTAGAGCGCGGTGCGCGGCGGGAGTTGCTCGGCGAGGCGCTGGACGAGCCGGTCGACGTACATGAGCTGGCCGCGCCAGGTGTCGGAGGCGACGCCGAAGCGGTGGCCGGCGCCGTCGAGCTCGGCGTAGTACGTGTAGACCAAGGAGCGGTCGCCGGCGGCCAGTTGCTCGGCCGCGAGGTCCATGCGGTCCTCGCCGGACAGCCGCCCGTAAAACGTTCCGCCACTGAGCGCGACCTTGGTCAGCGGGGTGTTCTCGAAGGTCGGCGACGACACCTGCGCGGCGTGCACGCCCGCGTCATGGGCCAGTTGGAAGACGGTGGGGTACGGCTGCCACGCGCGCGGCGAGGTCCACGGCTGCCAGCGCAGCTGGTTCATCAGCTCGCCGGTGTCCGGATTGCGTGCGGTGTAACCGGGCAGGCCGTGCGCGCCGGGCGGCAGGCCGGTGCCGACGGAGGCGAGGGAGGTCGCGGTGGTCGCCGGGTAGCCGGTGGTCAGCGGGCGGCCGGTGCCCCCGCGCGAGCTGCTCATCAGGGCGTGCAGGAAGGGCGCCTCGTCCGGGTGCGCCTTCAGCTGCTCCCAGCCCAGGCCGTCGATCAGGAACACGCAGTTCCGGTCGGCGGGGGCCAGCTCCGTGATCGCGGCCGTCGTGCCGGGTACGCCCATGCCGGCGGCCAGGGTCGGCAGGAGGTCGGCGAGGGAGCCGCAGCCGTACTCGGGCAGCGGCGCGGAGTCGACGGAGAGGGGTTCGGGGTGGGCGTCCCAGGGGGCGGCGTGGACCATTATCGGGTGGTGTCCGCGGTCGCCTCGGAGAGCGACTGGGCGAAGGCGAGGGCCTGGCGCACCGTCTCCGGTCCGTCGCCGGCCTCGCTGACGCGCAGGCTGAGGTCGTCCGCCGTGGAGTTGCCCGTGTACCCGTGGTCGGCCTCACAGTTGGGGTCGCCGCAGGCGGCGGGCTCGAGGTCGATGCGGGAGACGGCGCCCCAGCCGATGGTGAGGACGACCTCGCGGGGCAGTGTGCCCACCGTGTACTGCTCCGGGTTGGCGACCACGCGGCTGACCACGACCGACGAGATCCGGCCGAGCTTCACGGACTCCGTCGAGGTCGTGGCGTACGGCGTCGGGGAGGTGGTGTCGGCCGCCTGCTCGTCGGTGTGGCTGACGATGAAGCGGTTGCCGGTGAGGACGAGCACCGTGACGTGCCGCCGCACCTCGTTCTGGTCGAACGTCGTCTCCTGGTGGACCAGGTACGACCGGATGGAGTCGCCGCCCACGGCGGCCTCCACCGCCTCGGCCACGAGGGCCGGGTAGTAGCCGCTGCGCTCGATCGCCGCTCGCAGCCCCTGGGTCGTCGTACTGGTCTTGGCCATGACGTCCATCCTACGGTGGCCCACTGACTGCGAGGCACCGCTCAGGGCTGTCTCGGTACACGGCTCAGTAGACGGGAAGTGTGCGCGGGCCGAGGTCGTCGCGGGCGGGCGGGGGTGCGAGGCGCACGGAGGCGCCGAGAACGCTCAGACCGCGCGGTGCGACGACGACCGGCTCCAGGGTCACCGCCACGACCTCCGGGTGGTCGTCGACCAGGCGTGAGACGCGCAGCAGCAGCTCTTCCAGTGCAGGTGTGTCGACCGGTGTGGAGCCGCGCCAGCCGAACAGGAGCGGTGCCGTCCGGATCGACCGGACCAGGGAGGTCGACTCCCGGTCGGTGACCGGGATCAGGCGGTGCGCCATGTCGCCGAGCAGCTGGGAGGCGGCTCCGGCGAGCCCGAAGGAGAGCACCGCGCCGGCGGCCGGATCGATCACTGCCCGTACGACGGTGTCGACGCCCCGCGGTGCCATCCCCTGCACGACCGGCCGCAGCTCCTCCGGGTTCCCGAAGAGCTCGGTCAACTCGGCGTACGCGCGCCGCAGTTGCTCCTCGTCCGCGAGATCCAGTCGTACGCCGCCCAGGTCGGCGCGGTGGCGCAGATGCGGGGCGGTGGCCTTGAGGGCGACGGGGTAGTCGAGGGTCTCGGCGGCCCGGGCGGCGTCGTCGGCGGTGAAGGCGGGGACCGCTCTGCGTACGGCGATGCCGTACCGCCCGAGCAGTTCGCACGTCTCCTCGGTGCCGAGCGTGAGGCCCTGTCCGCGCGCGAGCATGCCGTCAATGAGCTGCGCGGCGCCCTTCTCGTCGATGTCCTCGTACTCGGGCACCTTGCCGGGGTCGGCGCTGTCGCGCCGCCACTGGGCGTACTTGACGGCTTCGGCGAGGGCTCGGACGGCCCGCTCGGCAGCGGGGAAGGCGGGGATGAGGCGGGACTCCGACGGGACGCTGCCGGCGGGGGCCGGCTGTGCCGCCGGTGTGGTGGGGGGCAGCATCTGCGAGGGGCGCAGTCGGGCACCGGCGGGTGGGCTCGAACCGGCCTGGGGTGCGGTGCTCGCCGCGGCCGACAGTGCTTCCGCGAGCCCGCCGAGCTCCACATGCACCACCAGGACGGGCTTGCCGGGGACGGCCTCCGCGGCCGAGCGCAGGGCCTCCGCCAGCTCCGCGTCCCCGGGCGACATCTCGCCGATCGCCGGGATCGCGGTGACGACCACCGCGTCGCACGAGTCGTCCCCGAGCGCCCGCAACAGCGCGGCGTGGAAGTCCTCGGCCGATGCCCCCGTCGTCAGGTCCAGCGGCCTGAGCGGCCTGAGCCCCTCGGAGAGACAGGCGTCGTACGTCAGCAGTCCCAGCGACTCGGAGTTCCCCAGGATCGCCACCCGGGGTCCCGTCGGCAGCGGCTGCCGCGCGAGCAGCAACCCCGCGTCGACCAGCTCGGTGATCGTGTCGACGCGGATCACTCCGGCCTGCCTGAGCAGCGCGGACACCGTGGTGTGCGGCAGCCGCGTGGCCCGTACGGCATGCCCCTGCGGGGCGGAGCCGGCGCCCTGGACCACGACCAGCGGCTTCGCGGCGGCCGTGCGTCGCGCGAGGCGGGTGAACTTGCGCGGGTTGCCGATGGACTCGAGGTACATCAGGACGACGTCGGTGTCCGGGTCGTCGTACCAGTACTGGATGAGGTCGTTGCCGGAGACGTCCGCGCGGTTGCCCGACGACACGAAGGTGGAGACGCCCGTGACCCCAGTGACGCCGCCGCCGCGTCGCTGCAGCCGGGACAGCAGCGCGATACCGATGGCGCCGGACTGGGCGAACAGGCCGATCCGTCCGGGGCGCGGCATCTCAGGGGCGAGGGAGGCGTTCAGCCGTACGCCGGGGGACGTGTTGACGATCCCGAAGGCGTTCGGCCCGATGATCCGCATGCCGTACGTGCGCGCGTGCCGTACGAGTTCGCGCTGGCGCTCGCGCCCGTCGGGGCCGCTCTCGGCGTATCCGGCGGAGACGACGACGATCCCCTGCACGCCGTGCTCCCCGCACTCGGTGACGGCATCGGGGACGTGCTCGGCCGGCACGGCGACGACCGCGAGGTCGACGGGCCCGTCGATGTCCCGCACCGAGCGGTACGCGGGGACCGAGTCGAGCTCCTTGACGTCCTCGGGGAGGGCCTTGTTCACCGCGTACAACTGCCCCGTGAAGCCGGCGTCCCTGATGTTGTCGAGGATGCTGCGGCCCACTCCCCCGGGTGTGCGGCCGGTGCCGACGACGGCGACCGAGCCGGGCACCAGCAGCCGCTGCACGGACCGCGCCTCGGCCCGCTGCTCGCGCGCGTACTGAACGGCCAGCGAGCGGTCGGTGGGTTCGAGGTCGAACTCCAGGCGTACGACGCCGTCCTCGAAGCTGCGCTTCTGGGTGTACCCGGCGTCCATGAACACCTTGATCATCTTGGTGTTGGCGGGCAGCACCTCGGCGGCGAAGCGGCGGATGCCGCGCTCCCGGGCGACCGCGCCGATGTGCTCGAGGAGGGCGGAGGCGACGCCGCGCCCCTGGTGGGCGTCCTGGACGAGGAAGGCGACCTCGGCCTCGTCGGCAGGCGACGACGCGGGCATGCCATCGGCGCCGATGCGGTCATAGCGTACGGTGGCGATGAACTCGCCGCCGATGGTGGCCGCGAGTCCCACCCGGTCCACAAAGTCGTGGTGCGTGAAGCGGTGGACGTCCTTTGCGGACAGACGCGGGTAGGGCGCGAAGAAGCGGTAGTACTTCGACTCGTCCGACACCTGCTCGTAGAAGCTGACCAGGCGCTCGGCGTCATCAACGGTGATGGGCCGGATGCGTGCGGTGCCGCCGTCGCGCAGCACCACGTCGGCCTCCCAGTGGGCGGGGTACTCGTGCCGGTCCGGCGAGGTCTGCATGGGCCCCAGAGTACGGCTCGCGTCCGACAACGGCGCGAGGCAGTCTGTGGAGAACGCACAGCAGTCCGTGGAGAACGCAAGAGGACGGAAGTCGGGCCGAGGCCGCGGTCCGACCACTCACTCCGGACGGTACGAAGGACCGCTCCGGGCATGCTTCACGTGTGGGAAACTGGTCTAGACAACCCTGAGACAGTGAAGGGCAGCATCACATGGCTGAGCGCCGCGTCAACGTCGGCTGGGCCGAGGGCCTCCACGCCCGCCCCGCTTCCATCTTCGTCCGGGCCGCCACGGCCGCAGGTATCCCGGTGACGATCGCCAAGGCCGACGGCAACCCCGTCAACGCGGCCTCCATGCTGGCGGTCCTGGGCCTGGGCGCCCAGGGCGGCGAGGAGATCGTCCTCGCCTCCGACGCCGAGGGTGCGGACATCGCCCTCGACCGTCTGGCGAAGCTCGTCTCCGAAGGCCTCGAGGAGCTTCCCGAGACCGTCTGATCACGGCACCACAGAAGGGCTCGTCCGAATTATCGGGCGGGCCCTTCGCATTTCCCGTACCGGGGCTGCAGAATTCTCGATCGCGGGCAGCAGAAATAATCCCCCGCGAATTCTCTCCTCTTTGTATACGGCGCCCGTGTTAATGCCGCAGGCTCGACATGTTTACGGCATGTTGCGAGTTCCTCACACCGTTTGCGCGGTCCGGTCCGCCGAAGCGCAGCCGGTGCGCCGCGCTCGAGCGCTCGGTGTGCAGCGTCGTCACCGCCCGCGCGCGTTCGCTGTCGCCGCGGGCCACGGCGTCGACGATCGCGCCGTGCTCCGCCCAGGACTCCACGGGGTTGGCGGGCGCCTCCACGGTGTACATCCAGGCGATCTTGTGCCGCAGCTGGGTCAGCATCGAGGTCAGGGCGGGGCTGCCGGAGGCCTGTGCGAGGGTCTCGTGGAACCAGCCCCCCAGGGAGCGCAGATCCTCGCTGTTGCCCCTCCTGGCCCGCTCCTGGCCCAGTCTGACCAGACCGCGCAGCACCTTGAGGTGGGCCTCGGTGCGCCGCTGGGCGGCCCGGGAGGCACCCAGCGGCTCCAGCAGCATGCGCATCTCCAGCAGGTCGGCGGCCTCCTGTTCGGTCGGTTCCGCCACACACGCGCCCGCGTGCCGCCGGGTCACCACGAAGCCCTCGGCCTCCAGAGTGCGCAGGGCCTCGCGCACGGGGACGCGCGAGACGCCGTAGCGGCGCGCGAGCAGTTCCTCGGTGAGCCGGCTGCCGCGCTCGTAGACACCGGCGACGATGTCGTCCCGGATCGCCGTGCACACCGAGTGCGCCGGAATACGCATGACCGACCTCCGACTTAATCCCCGTGAAACGTCGATGATTGACGTGTGTTCCGTGACTCTATTGCACGGAGCCGGAATTTCCGACGGCGGGCCGGAATCCATGGATATTTTTTGGACAGCAAGGCGACAGAAACGACGAAACCCCGGCTCGGGGAGCCGGGGTTTCAGTGGATCCTGCGGTCCGTCGTCAGACGTTCACACCGTGCGAGCGCAGGTAGGCGAGCGGGTCGATGTCCGAGCCGTACTCGGGGGTCGTACGGGCCTCGAAGTGCAGGTGCGGTCCCGTGACGTTGCCGGTCGCGCCGGAGAGACCGATCTGCTGGCCCGGGGTGACCTTCTGGCCCACCGAGACTCCGATGGACGACAGGTGGCCGTACTGGGTGTACGTGCCGTCGTTCATCTTGATCACGATCTGGTTGCCGTAGGACCCGCCCCAGCCGGTCTCGACGACGGTGCCGGAGCCCACCGCGTGGACGGTCGTGCCGCTCGCGGCGTGGAAGTCGATGCCCGTGTGGCTGCCGGAGGACCACAGGCTGCTGCTCGCCTTGTAGCCGGTCGAGACATACGAGTTCGATATCGGCGCGACGAACGTGTTGAGGCGCTTGCGCTCGGCCTCGCGGGCGGCACGCTCCTTGGCCTCGCGCTCCTGCTTGGCCTTCGCGGCGGCCTTCTCGCGCGCGGCCTCCGCGGCCGCCTTCTTGAGCGCGGCCTCCTCGGCGGCCTGCTTCTGGGCGTCGGCCTGGGCGTCGATCTTGTCGGCGAGCGTGTCGCCGATGGTGATGACGGGGGTGAGGCCGGTCTGCTCGACGGAGGTCTCGGCGGCGAGTGCGGGGGCGGCCAGGGCACCGACGACGCCGGTGGTGGCGAGGGCCGCGACGCCGGCGGCGCGCTTGGTGGTGCGGTGCGTCCGGCTGGGACGGCGGTGCTTCCCGGTGGCGCGGGTGAACGCCATGTAGTGGCTTGTCCTTTCCTTCCTTCTCGCCTACCGGGTTAGCTGACGGGTTCGGAGCAGGAAGGTCTCCTACGGACCCCCTCGCTGCACGCGCGGGCGTCCGATTCACCCCAGGGACTGCGGTGGGTCCCCGGCTCCCCTGGCTCGCGCCGTACGGGGACTCGGCGATGGCTGTCCGGTGCCGCGGGTGCGGCGCGGTGCCTGACGGACAGCCCGGACGACGCTAAGCGGGGCCGCTTTCAATTCCCAAACGGATCAGGGTCTTTGTAGCGCATCCCACAGGGCAAACACGCAACTCTCCTTCAATTCTCTTTCAATTCGGACATAAGAGGGCCCTGGTGACTCATCAGTCACCAGGGCCCCCACGCGCGCGTGCGGCTGACCGGGCCTCTACTCGGCTGCCACGACGGTGACTTCGCCGATGCCGAGGGCCTCGACCGGCTCCTTGATCTGCGCCGCGTCACCGACGAGAACGGTCACCAGGCGGTCCTGCGGGAAGGCGCTCACGGCGGCCGCGGTGGCCTCCACGGTGCCGGTCGCGGCGAGCTGCTGGTACAGCGTCGCCTGGTAGTCGTCGGGCAGGTGCTGCTCGACCTGGTCGGCCAGCGTGCTCGCGACGGCCGCCGCGGTCTCGTACTTCAGCGGCGCCACCCCGACGAGGTTCTGTACGGCGACATCGCGTTCGGCGTCGGTGAGGCCGCCCTCGGCGAGCGTGCGCAGCACCGTCCACAGGTCCTGGAGCGCCGGGCCGGTGTTGGGGGTGTCGACGGAGCCGCTGATGGCGAGCATCGAGGCGCCCGAGCCGTCCGGGGCGGACCTGAGGACCTGGCCGAACGCGCGCACACCGTAGGTGTAGCCCTTCTCCTCGCGCAGGACGCGGTCCAGGCGGGAGGTGAGGGTGCCGCCCAGGCAGTACGTGCCGAGGACCTGCGCGGGCCACACGCGGTCGTGCCGGTCGGGGCCGACGCGGCCGATGAGCAGCTGCGTCTGGACGGCGCCCGGACGGTCCACGATGATCACGCGGCCGGTGTCGTCGGCGGTCACCGGCGGC
Source organism: Streptomyces sp. NPDC047043 (assembly GCF_040644055.1). Taxonomy (NCBI): domain Bacteria; kingdom Bacillati; phylum Actinomycetota; class Actinomycetes; order Kitasatosporales; family Streptomycetaceae; genus Streptomyces; species Streptomyces sp. NPDC047043. The sequence goes on along the minus strand of NZ_JBEYVO010000023.1, from coordinate 125,032 downwards.
ACGGGGCGGGGCTCGGCCTTGGAGCCCGTCCACTCGCCGAGGGTCTCGCCGAGCAGCGCGTCCAGGTCGATGCCGGTGAGGTCGCCGACGACGACCGCGGTGGCCGTGGCGGGCCGGACGTGCCGGTCGTAGAAGGCCCGTACGGCCGCGGAGTCGATCTTCTCGACGGTCTCCTCGGTGCCCTGACGCGGGCGTGACATGCGCGAGGTCGTCGGGAACAGCTCCTTGGAGAGCTCCTTGGCAGCGCGGCGGGAGGGGTTGGCCAGCTCGTGCGGGATCTCGTCGAGGCGGTTGCGGACGAGCCGCTCGACCTCGCTGTCGGCGAACGCGGGCGCCCTGAGGGCGTCGGCGAGCAGACCGAGCGCCTTGCCGAGGCGGGAGGCCGGCACTTCGAGGCTGATCCGGACGCCGGGGTGGTCGGCGTGCGAGTCGAGGGTGGCGCCGCAGCGCTCCAGCTCGGCGGCGAACTCCTCGGCGGAGTGCTTGTCGGTGCCCTCGGAGAAGGCGCGCGCCATGATCGTGGCGACACCGTCGAAGCCGGTCGGCTCGGCCTCCAGGGGCGCGTCCAGGAGCACCTCCACGGCGACGACCTGCTGGCCGGGGCGGTGGCAGCGCAGCACGGTCAGGCCGTTGTCGAGCGCGCCGCGCTCGGGTGCCGGGAAGGCCCAGGGCTTGGCCTCGCCCGCCTGGGGCTGCGGGTGGAACTGCATCGTGGCGAGCTCGGTCACTTGGCCGCCTCCTTGTTGTTGTCGCCGGCTTCGACCGTGGCCTCGGCCTCGGGGTCTTCGGGCGGATCCGCGTCCTCGGCGATCTCTCCCGAGACCGGCTCGTAGACCAGCACCGCGCGATTGTCGGGCCGCAGGCGGGCCTTGGCGACCTCCTGGACCTCCTCCGGTGTCACCTCCAGGACGCGCTGGACGGCGGTCAGGGCGAGCTGCGGGTCGCCGAACAGGACGGCGAACCGGCACAGTTCGTCGGCGCGGCCCGCGACCGTGCCGAGCCGGTCCAGCCACTCGCGCTCCAACTGGGCCTGGGCGCGCTCCATTTCCTCGGCCGTGGGGCCCTCCTCGGCGAACCGGGCGAGCTCCTCGTCGATGGCGGTCTCGATGACCGGCACCTCGACGTCACCGGAGGTCTTCACGTCCAGCCAGCCCAGGGAGGGCGCTCCGGCCAGCCGCAGCAGGCCGAAGCCGGCGGCGACGGCCGTACGGTCGCGCCGTACCAGCCGGTTGTAGAGGCGGGAGGACTCGCCGCCGCCGAGGACGGTGAGTGCGAGGTCGGCCGCGTCGCACGCGCGCGTGCCGTCGTGCGGCAACCGGTAGGCGGCCATCAACGCGCGCGCGGGGACCTCCTCCTCGACGACCTCGCGCAGTTGCTCACCGATGACGTCCGGGAGCGAACCGTCGCGGGGTGCGGGCTTGCCGTCGTGCGCGGCGATGGAGCCGAAGTACTTCTCGATCCAGGCGAGCGTCTGCTCCGGATCGATGTCGCCGACGACCGACAGGACGGCGTTGCCCGGCGCGTAGTACGTACGGAAGAACGCGCGCGCGTCCTCCAGGGTCGCCGCGTCCAGGTCGGCCATCGAGCCGATCGGGGTGTGGTGGTAGGGGTGGCCCTCCGGGTAGGCGAGAGCGGTGAGCTTCTCGAACGCCGTGCCGTACGGCACGTTGTCGTAGCGCTGCCGGCGTTCGTTCTTGACGACGTCCCGCTGGTTCTCCATGGACTCGTCGTCGAGGGCGGCGAGCAGGGAGCCCATGCGGTCGGCCTCCAGCCAGAGGGCGAGCTCCAGCTGGTGGGTGGGCATGGTCTCGAAGTAGTTGGTGCGCTCGAAGCTGGTGGTGCCGTTCAGCGAACCGCCCGCGCCCTGGACCAGTTCGAAGTGTCCGTTGCCCTTGACCTGTCCCGAGCCCTGGAACATCAGGTGCTCGAAAAGGTGAGCCAGGCCGGTTCGTCCCTTGACTTCGTGCCGCGAACCGACGTCGTACCAGAGGCACACCGCCGCGACCGGGGTCAGGTGATCCTCGGAGAGCACCACGCGCAGGCCGTTGGCCAGGCGGTGCTCGGTCGCTGTCAGGCCTCCGGAGCCTGCCTGGTCTGTGGCCGTGTGACCCATGGGCATGTACGTCCCTTCGATCGCGGGTGCGGTGGTTGAAACCGCGGTTTTCCTGCCGGTCCTGCCACTGTATGCAAGCGTGCGCAGCCTCGGCGAAGTTCCCGCAGGACGTACGCCCACAGCGGATCGCGTAGCCTTCGGCCACGCCGGGAACCGAGGCCCGACACCAGGTCCTCGTCCGCGTTGTCAGTGCCACGGTCCACAATGGTCCGCGTCAGAACCCGTTCACGCTTCAGCAAGGAGCCGGCAGCGATGGCCCGCCGCAGCACGAAGACCCCGCCGCCCGACGACTCGTTCGAGGAGCGGATCCTCGACATCGACGTCGTCGACGAGATGCAGGGCTCCTTCCTCGAGTACGCGTACTCGGTCATCTACTCCCGAGCCCTGCCCGACGCCCGCGACGGCCTCAAGCCGGTGCACCGCCGCATCGTCTACCAGATGAACGAGATGGGGCTGCGCCCCGACCGCGGATACGTGAAGTGCGCGCGCGTGGTCGGCGAGGTCATGGGTAAGTTGCACCCGCACGGCGACGCGTCGATCTACGACGCCCTGGTGCGCATGGCGCAGCCGTTCTCCATGCGCGTGCCGCTCGTCGACGGCCACGGCAACTTCGGCTCGCTGGGCAACGACGACCCGCCGGCCGCCATGCGGTACACCGAGTGCCGCCAAGCCCAGGCGACGAGCCTGATGACGGAGTCGATCGACGAGGACACGGTCGACTTCGCGCCCAACTACGACGGCCAGGAGCAGGAGCCGGTGGCGCTGCCCGCCGCCTTCCCGAACCTGCTGGTGAACGGCTCCTCGGGCATCGCGGTCGGCATGGCGACGAACATGCCGCCGCACAACCTCTCCGAGGTCATCGCGGCCGCCCGCCACCTGATCCGCTACCCGAACGCGGATCTGGACACCCTGATGAAGCACGTCCCGGGCCCCGACCTGCCCACGGGCGGCCGGATCGTCGGCCTCTCCGGCATCCGGGACGCGTACGAGACGGGCCGCGGCACCTTCAAGATCCGCGCCACGGTCGAGATCGAGACCGTCACCGCCCGCCGCAAGGGCCTGGTCATCACCGAGCTGCCCTTCACGGTCGGCCCGGAGAAGGTGATCGCCAAGATCAAGGACCTGGTCGGTTCGAAGAAGATCCAGGGCATCGCCGACGTCAAGGACCTCACCGACCGCGCGCACGGCCTGCGCCTGGTGATCGAGATCAAGAACGGCTTCGTGCCGGAGGCCGTCCTGGAGCAGCTCTACAAGCTGACGCCGATGGAGGAGTCCTTCGGCATCAACAACGTGGCGCTGGTCGACGGCCAGCCCCTCACGCTCGGCCTCAAGGAGCTCCTGGAGGTCTACCTCGACCACCGCTTCGAGGTCGTGCGCCGCCGCAGCGAGTTCCGCCGCACCAAGCGCCGCGACCGGCTGCACCTGGTGGAGGGCCTGCTCACCGCGCTCGTCGACATCGACGAGGTCATCCGCCTGATCCGCTCCAGCGAGAACAGCGCGCAGGCGAAGGAGCGCCTGATGGAGCGCTTCTCCCTGTCGGAGATCCAGACCCAGTACATCCTCGACACGCCGCTGCGCCGTCTCACCAAGTACGACCGCATCGAGCTGGAGTCGGAGAAGGACAGGCTCAACGCGGAGATCGCGGAGCTGACCCGGATCCTCGAGTCGGACGCGGAGCTGCGCAAGCTGGTCTCCTCCGAACTGGCCGCGGTGGCAAAGAAGTTCGGCACCGAGCGGCGTACGGTCCTGCTGGAGGCGTCGGGCGCCCCGGCGGCCGTCGTACCGCTGCAGGTCGCGGACGACCCGTGCCGGGTCCTGCTCTCCTCCACGGGTCTGCTGGCCCGTACGGCCAACGGCGAGCCCTTCCCGGAGGACGCCGGCGCCAGGCGTGTGAAGCACGACGTGATCGTCTCGGCGGTCCCGGCGACGGCACGCGGCGAGATCGGCGCGGTCACCTCGTCCGGCCGCCTGCTGCGGATCAACGTCGTCGACCTCCCGCAGCTGCCGGAGACGGCATCGGCGCCGAACCTCGCGGGCGGAGCACCCCTCTCGGAGTTCCTCTCCCTGGAGGAGGACGAGACGGCGGTCTGCCTGATCACCCTCGACGAGTCCTCCCCCGGCCTCGCCCTCGGCACCGAACAGGGCGTCGTCAAGCGTGTGGTGCCCGACTACCCGTCCAACAAGGAGGAGTTGGAGGTCATCACGCTCAAGGAGGGCGACCGGATCGTCGGCGCGGTGGAGCTGCGCACCGGTGACGAGGACCTCGTCTTCATCACGGACGACGCCCAACTGCTGCGCTACCAGGCCTCGCAGGTCCGTCCCCAGGGCCGTCCGGCGGGCGGCATGGCGGGCATCAAGCTCACCGAGGGCGCGAAGGTGATCTCCTTCACGGCGGTGGACCCGGCGGCCGACGCGGTCGTGTTCACGGTCGCGGGCTCGCGCGGCACACTCGACGACTCGGTCCAGACGACGGCCAAGCTGACCCCGTTCGACCAGTACCCGCGCAAGGGCCGCGCCACCGGCGGTGTCCGCTGCCAGCGGTTCCTGAAGGGCGAGGACTGCCTGTCCCTGGCCTGGGCGGGCGCCGTCCCGGCCAAGGCGGCGCAGAAGAACGGCACCCCGGCCGACCTCCCCGAGATCGACCCGCGCCGCGACGGCTCGGGCGTGTCCCTGGCGAAGACGGTGTCGGTGGTGGCCGGACCGGTCTAGGCGGGCTCCCCGGGATCCTCTTCCGGATCCTGCACGTAGCGCAGGACGCCCCACATGCCGTGCTCGTCGACGGTGTGCGGGGCGTCGCTCTTGCACGCCTCCAGTTCCTTGGCGAGCGCGGGCGCATCGATGCCGGAACCGATGAGGACGAGCTGGGTCAGACGCGCGTCGCCGCCCGCCCAGGGCTCCGGGTAGAACCGCAGGAAGCGCCCCACGGCGTGCACGGCGTAGCGGTTGCGGACGTCGTGCGCCCCGAAGTCGACGTACCCCTTGATCCGGTACAGCCCCTCGGGCCGGCTGTCGAGGAACTCCATCAACCGGCGCGGATCCATGGGCGTTTCGGAGCTCAGGGACAGGCTGTCGTACGCGGCGTGCAGGTGGCCCTCATGGTCGTGCACGCTGTCACTGTCGTGATCGCGGTCATGCAGGTCGTCGAAGGACAGCTGCCCGATGCGCTCCTCGCTCGGTCTGCAGTCGAAGAGGAACTCGGGGTCGACGCGGCCGTAGGAGGCGGGCACGACGGCGGCACGGTCGACGAGGGACCGCACGAGCCCGAGGACCCGCTCGCCGTCGCCGGCCCGGTCGAGCTTGTTGACGACGACCAGGTCGGCGAGGGCGAGATGCCGGTCGACCTCGGGATGCTTCGCGCGGGTGTCGTCGAACTCGGCGGCGTCGACGACCTCGACGAGGCCGCCGTACACGATCCCCGGATGTTCGCTGGCGAGCAGCATGCGGACGAGTTCCTGGGGTTCGGCCAGTCCGCTCGCCTCGATGACGATGACGTCGATGCCGGCGGCGGGCCGGGCTAGCCGCTCCAGATACAGGTCGAGCTCGCTCGCGTCGACGGCACAGCACAGACAGCCGTTCCCGAGCGACACGGTGGAGTCGCCGAGCGCACCCGCGACGGCCATGGCATCGATCTCGATGGCACCGAAGTCGTTGACGATTGCCCCGATACGGCTGCCTCCGCTGTGGTGGAGGAGGTGGTTGAGGAGGGTGGTCTTTCCGGAACCGAGAAAACCGGCGAGAACGACGACCGGGATCTGCCGAAGGCTGGGGCTCGGCTGGCTCAACGTGCGACCTCTCTGACACCGACGCGTGCACCGGATCACGAGCCCGGCGCACGTACGAGGATTGAATGCCGAACCAGGATACGAGCCGGAAGAATCACTGCGAAGTGAACGATTGTTAGCTGCACTTGCGGGGCAGACGTTGGGCAAGGCGCCGGAGTGTGCGACCCTCGCATCCCTCCGTGCGCCTCCTCTCCGCCTCCCTGCCGATCAGAGCCGCTCGGCACCCTGGGAGACGGCAAGCGCCGCCCACCGCTCGCCGGTCTGCTCCCCGTCGCCCCACACCCGACGACCGGCGGACGGTCGCCTGACTCGGGGGTTGACATGGCCACACGGAAGCGTGGAATACGGGCGTTGGGCGCTGTCGCCGCAGCAGGGATGGGCATGGTGACGGGAGCACTCGTCACCCTCGCCACACAGCGGCAGGCGCTCGACTCGCTGCGCAGGCGCCTTGATCACTTGGAAGAGACCGCACAGGCACAGCGCGACGCCAACCTCGCGCAGCAGCAACGCCTGCATTGGGAACTGCTGAGCAAGGCCATGGACGATCCCGAACTTGCCGAAGTGCTGGACACCTACAAGGAGACCGTGTCCGCCAAGAAGCAGCGCCAATTCCTGTTCGCCAACGCCCTGTACACGAATGCGCTGTGCTACTACCGCATCGGCAACATCAGCCGCGAGGAATTCTTCGGTTTTGCCCGAGGCATCCTGCAGAATCCCATCTTCAGGGAGTACTGGTACGCCACTCGTCCCCATCGGGCCACGCTGATCGACACGTCCGAGGAGGCGGAACTCGGGCAGATGGTTGAGGATCTACTGGGCCAGCTCGAGGAGGCCGACAGCGACGAATGGTGGGTGGTGGGCGAACCTCCCACCGATTGACGGCTTCGCCCTGCCTCCCAACCACGCCTCTGCGGCTCTCCCATGACGTTGACCGGGAAGTTTGGCCCGCCGATGTGCCTTCCGGGTGGATCATGCAGTCGGGCGATAACGAACTGGCAAACTCATGCGTTGCCCCTCATGCCAACAGGGTTGACTGCTCCGCGATCGCGTTCAGGGTCAACCCCCATCGAACCGTCGCTCCATGCCGCTCGGTCGTCGAGGTAGCAGCCCCACAGGGCTGCATCGCACCGCGCAGCGACAGCGCGCAGGCGCTCAGGCCTTGAGACCAAAGGGAACTTGAACAGTGATTCGGATCATCCGTCGGCTTGGCGTTCCTCCAAAGGCGCGAGGAAGTGTATCCGGCCAGAATTGCCCGGATATCTTCGAGCTGGCCAACGGGGACTTCGCCGTCATCGGAACAGATGCCACGAACAGGCTGGACACTCAACTACCCGCCGACGCCTCGCTGGCCGGGGCCGACCTCATCGTCATGGTCACACGGGAGACTCTGATCCACGCCAAAGCCGACATTCCCATTGCTGTCGAAAGCCTTCGCACGCCTCCTGCACCTGCACTGCTCAACGGGGGGCGTTCAAGGGCTGCCGGCCTCGCGCCTGCGCCCACACCCGCAAGCAGGGGAGATCAACACAAGGTGAACATCACACGGCGACTCGGCCTGCCGCCTCAGTCACGCAAGTCACCACAGAGCCTCGACGGAAACACCTGCCCGGACATTTTCGAGTTGAGCGACGGAAGTTTCGCCGTCATCGGTACGGAGGCCACACAAGAGCTCGACGACAAGCTGCCGGCCGACGCCTCGCGGGCCGACTATGAGCGCATCGTCGTCATCACACGCGAAACGCTGATCGAGGCCAAGAAGGACATCCCCGACGCCTGACCACGGCCTCTCTCGCTGACGCGCCATCCCCGGCTCGGCACCGCTCGGTGCCGAGCCTCGCTGTCCCCCGGGGACACCCTCCATCAGGCCACGGCAGGCACCGTCACCGGCGCCCCCGGCCCCACATACCGTGCCACCGGCCTGATGATCTTCGAATCCTCCGCCTGTTCCAGGATGTTCGCGCTCCAGCCCACCACCCGCGCCGCCGCGAACGTCGGGGTGAACATCTCTCGGGGCAGACCGCACAGTTCCATGACCACACCGGCGTAGAACTCGACGTTCGTGTGCAGTTCGCGGCCCGGCTTCAGCTCCGCGAGGATCGACTCGACGTGGCGCTCGACCTCCACGGCGAACTCGACGCGCGGGCCGCCGAAGCTCTGCGCCAGCTCGCGGAGCATCCGGGAACGCGGGTCCTCCGTGCGGTAGATGGGATGGCCGAAGCCCATGATGCGGTCGCCGGCCAGGACGCGTTCGCGGATCCAGGGGTCGATGCGGTCGCGCCCGCCGATGGCGTCCAGCGTGTCCAGCGCGCGGCTGGGCGCACCGCCGTGCAGCGGGCCCGAGAGCGCCCCAACGGCCCCGACGAGGCAGGCGGCCACGTCCGCTCCCGTGGACGTGATGACGCGTGCCGTGAATGTTGATGCATTGAAGCCGTGATCAATGGTTGAGATCAAGTACTGTTCGATCGCCCGGGCCCGCTTCGGGTCCGGCTCAGAACCCGTCAGCATGTAGAGGTAGTTGGCCGCACTGGACAGGTCGTCCCGGGGCTCCACCGGCTCGAGGCCCCGGCCCAGCCGGTGCAGTGCCGTGAGGAGAGTCGGTACGGCCGCGGCCGCCACGAGGGTGTCCCGGCGGCGGCCGGCCGCGTCGATGTCGTACACCGGCCGGAAGCCCTTCGCCGCGCCGAGCAGCGACAGCGCGGTGCGCATGCCCGCCAGCGGGCCGGACCGACCGCTCGCCGCCGCGATGGCGGGCAGCGCCGCACGCACCTCGTCGGGCAGCCGCCGGAGGGCCGCCGTCTCGGCGACGAAGGCCGCCTGCCGCCCCGCGTCCGGCAGCTCGCCGTGGACCAGGAGGTACCAGACGTCTTCGAAGCTGCGGGTCTGCGCGAGTTCCACGGCCGAGTACTGGCGGTAGTGGTAGAAGCCCTCGAGCCCCCGGACGTCCCCGATCTCGGTGTCGGTAACCACGACGCCTGCGAGCCCCCGCGGTACGTCGAGGGTGACGGCTGCTGACCTGTTGACGGACATGATTCCTCCCTGGACTTGATTCGACTGTCCATGATTGACTCTAACTCTGTCAATGTTGATTGGATCAATGCATTCAATCCATACGTCTTACTGCCGATACGGTGATCCCATGCGCGATCAAGACGCCTCCGCCGACCACGCCGACCGGAGGCTGACCACCAAGGAAGCCGCCGAACTGCTGGGCGTGAAGCCCGAGACCGTGTACGCGTACGTGAGCCGCGGCCAGCTCGGCAGCCGACGCGTGCCCGGCGGCCGGGGCAGCACCTTCGACGCCCAGGAGGTGGCGGCACTCGCCCGGCGCAACAGGCGTGAGAGCAGCGGGAGTTCGGCCTCGGGCGGCGAGTTGTCCGTGCGCACCCGCATCACCCTCATCGAGAAGGACCGCTACTTCTTCCGGGGCGTCGACGCCGCCGAACTGGCCACCCGCCACTCCTACGAAGAGGTCGCGGAGTGGCTGTGGACGGGCCGGCTGCGCCCCGGCATCACCTTCACCGCGCCGAAGGAATCCGTCACAGTGGCCCGCCGCGCGGTGGACGCACTGCCCGAACACACCGGCCCCACCGACCGGTTGCGCGTCGCGGCGATCGCGGCCGCGGTCGCCGACCCGCTGCGCTTCGACCTCTCCGAGGAAGCCGTGCTCGGCACCGCGCGCACCCTCATCCCCACCCTGGTCGCCGCGCTGCCGCAGAGGGGGCACCGCCGCGGCGACGAGGGCCCGCTGGCCCACCGCCTGTGGTCGCGGCTGAGCGGCCGGGACCCGGACGAGGCGTCGCTGCGTGCACTGGACACCGCGCTCGCGCTCCTCGTCGATCACGACCTGGCCGCCTCGACCCTCGCGGTGCGCGTCGCCGCATCGGCCCGGGCGCATGCCTACGCGGCCGTCTCCGCCGGGCTCGGCGTGCTCGAGGGCCCGCTGCACGGAGCGGCCAGCGGGCTCGCCCACCGACTGTTGCTCGACGTGCTCGACGAGGGCGACGCGGCCCCCGTGATCGCGGACGAGCTGCGGGCCGGCCGCCGCATCCCGGGACTCGGCCACCGGCTCTACCCCGGCGAGGACCCACGCGCGCGTGTCCTGTTCGGCCTCCTGGAGGAGATCCCCCGCGCCGCGCCCGCCCTTGCCGCGGCCCGCGACATCGTCGCCACCACCGCCCGCCACACGCCGCTGCACGCGAACGTCGACCTGGCCCTGGCCGTGTTCACGGCGTCCGCCGGCATGCCGGCCACCGCAGGCGAGACGATCTTCGCCGTGGCCCGTACGGCGGGCTGGATCGCCCACGCCCTGGAGGAGTACGGGGAACGCCCGTTGCGCATGCGGCCGAGCGGACACTACGTCGGACCCAAGCCGCCCCAGCCACTGCCGGAGTAGGACACCAGGGCGACCGGAAGTCACCTCGAGCCAACTCAGGTTAGGCTCACCTCTGTGAGTACGTGCTCAACTGTCTCCCAGGAGCTCGAAGAGCCCCTTGCGGGAACCGCGGCCACTGCGCGGACCTGGCTGCTGCTGGAGCAGCCCGGGCCCTGGGGTGCCAAGGCGCTGACGTCGAGCCACCTGGATCCGGCACTCGGCCGCGCCCTGGAGGCGGCCGCCGAGGGCACGGGGGTACGCATCGCGCTCATCCGCCGCCCCGGACGGCACGCCGACTCCGGGACGCCCACGGTGCGCCAGGTGTACGCGGCCCACACCATGCCCGGCAGGTCGTGGCTGCGCGCCGCCACGACCTGTGACCCCCGGCAACTGCTCGGCCTCGACTTCGCCGCACTCGGCAGGGGCGAGCACCGGACCTTCGACTCGGCGCTCGGAGGACGAGCCCACACGGGAGATCCGCTCGCACTCGTCTGCACCAACGGCAAGCGCGACCGCTGCTGCGCGCTGCTCGGCCGGCCGCTCGCTGCCGAGCTCGCCGCCTCCGGGGCGGAGGGCGTCTGGGAGGTCACCCATCTGGGTGGTCATCGCTTCTCGCCCACGCTGCTCGTCCTGCCGTACGGATACGCGTACGGCCGCGCCGAGGCCCACGCGGTCAAGGAGGTCCTGCACGGCGTCCAGGAGGGGCGGATCGTCGTGGAGGGCTGCCGCGGGAGCTCCGCCTGGGAGCGGCCCGGTCAGGCGGCCGAGCTGGCCGTGCGCGCCGCCGCGCGCGAATACGCCGCGGATGCCCTGAGCGTCGTAGGGACAGCCGGTGCGGCACCGCGCTGGGAGGTGACCGTCGCCCACGCGGACGGCCGCCGGTGGCGCGTCATGGTGGCGCAGGTCGCGGCGCTGCTGCCGCGCCCGGAAAGCTGCGGGTCATCGGTCCTGGGCTCCCCCGCACGCATGGACGTGGTGGCGGTGCACGAGTCGAGGACGACGGCACTCGCGAGTTGACCCGGTCGATCAATACACCGACCTGCCCACTCAGCATTGATCAAGAGATCCATGCCACACCACCTACGGCAGTTCCGGCACGCCCACGTACCGTCGTGGGTATGAGCCCCACTCCCCCCGCACGCCGCCTGCGCCTCGGTCTGCCGAAACGGGTGTTCTCGCAGGTGCTGCTGATGCAGGTGGTGATCGCCGCGGGTGTCGCGGTGCTCGCGACCGGGCTGTTCCTGGCACCGCTGAGCAAGCAGCTCGACAACGAGGCGATGCGCCGGGCCCTGGCCATCGCGCAGACCACTGCGGAGCAGCCGCAGATCGCGAAGGACATCCAGAACACCGCCCCGACCGTCGACGGACCGGTCCAGAAGGAGGCGGAGCGGATCCGCAAGGCCACGCACGCCGAGTACATCGTGGTGCTCGACTGGCGGGGCGTGCGCTGGTCGCACACGGACCCCTCGGAGATCGGCCGGAACGTCTCGACCGACCCCACGGAGGCCCTCGCCGGCAATCAGGTCATGGAGATCGACAGCGGCACCCTGGGCCGCTCGGCCCGCGGCAAGGTGCCGCTGCGCGACGCCGAGGGCCAGATCATCGGGGCGGTCTCGGTCGGGATCAAGTACGACAGCGTCCGTGCCGAGCTGATCGGCGCGATCCCGGAGCTGCTCGCATACGCCGGCGGCGCGCTGGCCGTCGGCGCGCTGGCCGCCTGGGTCATCTCCCGGCGGGTCCAGCGGCAGACGCGGGACCTGGCCTTCTCGGACATCTCGGCGCTGCTCGCGGAGCGCGAGGCGATGCTGCACGGCATCCGGGAGGGCGTCGTCGCCCTGGACCGCGCCGGTCGCATCCGCCTGCTGAACGACGAGGCGCACCGCCTGCTCGGCATCGACGACGAGGCCGTCGGCCGGTCCCCCGACGAGGCGCTCGGCGAGGGCCGTACGGCCGACATACTGGCCGGCCGGGTGACGGGCACCGATCTGCTCACGGTCCGCCGCCAGCGCGTCCTGGTCGCCAACCGCATGCCCACCGACGACGGCGGCGCCGTCGCCACGCTGCGCGACCGCACCGAGCTGGAGCAGCTCGGCCGGGAGCTCGACTCGACGCGCGGCCTGATCGACGCCCTGCGCGCCCAGGACCACGAGCACGCCAACCGTATGCACACGCTCCTGGGACTGCTCGAACTGGAGATGTACGACGACGCCGTGGACTTCGTCGGGGAGGTGGTCGGCGACCATCGGGCCACCGCGGAACAGGTCACCGAGAAGATCCAGGACCCGCTCCTCGCCGCGCTGCTGGTCGGCAAGGCGACGGTCGCGGCAGAGCGTGGTGTCGCCCTGTGGGTCTCGGACCGGACACGGCTCCCGGACCGGTTGATCGACCCCAGGGGGCTCGTCACGGTCGTCGGGAACCTGGTGGACAACGCCCTCGACGCGGTCGCGGGCACGCCGCACGCGCGCGTGGAGGTCGAGTTGCACGCCGAAGGACGTACCGCCGTCCTCAGGGTGCGCGACACGGGGCCCGGAATCCCCGCGGAACAACGCGAGTTGGTCTTCACCGAGGGCTGGTCCACCAAGGAGCCGCCGGCGCACGGGAAGCGCGGCATCGGGCTCTCCCTGGTGCGCAGGCTGGCCGAACGGCAGGGCGGCAGCGCGACCGTGGGCGAGGCCAACGGCGGCGGCGCGCAGTTCACCGTCGTCCTGCCCGAGGCACTGACCGAGTCGGCGCCCGAACCGGCCCTGACCGCAACCGGGGACACGCCCGTCAAGGAGGAGTCGCGATGATCGAGGTCCTGGTCGTGGACGACGACACCAGGGTCGCGCAGGTCAACGCCGCCTACGTGGAGAAGGTGCCGGGTTTCCACGTCGCGGGCGAGGCGCACAGCGCTGCCGAGGCGCTGCGCCAGGTGGAGACGCTGCCCCGCCTGGACCTCGTCCTGATGGACCACTATCTGCCCGACGAGACGGGCCTGGCGGTCGTCCAGGAGATGCGCCGTCGCGGCCACCAGACCGACGTGATCATGGTGACGGCGGCGCGTGACGTGTCGACGGTGCAGGCCGCGATGCGGCACGGCGCGCTGCAGTACCTGGTCAAGCCGTTCGCGTTCGCGGGCCTGCGCAGCAAGCTGGAGGCGTACGCGGAGCTGCGCCGCAAGCTGGACGGCGGCGGCGAGGCGGAACAGGCCGAGGTGGACCGCATCTTCGGTGCCCTGTCCGCCTCTTCGGAGCCGGGGCTGCCCAAGGGGCACTCGCCCACCACCGCGGAGCTCGTGCGCCAGTCCCTGATGAGTGCCGAAGGCCCGCTGTCGGCCCAGGAGATCGCCGACCGGACGGGGGTGAGCCGCCAGACCGCCCAGCGCTATCTGAAGCTCCTGGAGCGCACGGGCCGGGCCCGCCTCACCCTCAAGTACGGCGACGCGGGCCGCCCTGAACACCGTTACGTGTGGGCGACCCGCGCCTGAGGGCACGGCCGGTGGGGGCGGGGGAAGGCCGTACCCCCTCATGGATACGGATTCAGCCCGCGGCCTTCTCCACGAACTCGGTGGTGAACGTCTTGCTCAGATCCACCTTGGCGTTCTTGATGTTGGGGTTGAACGCCTTGAGCACCTTCTCGACGGTCTCGGGGCCGTCCTTGGGCATGACGCCGTCCTTGGTGAACATCGGCAGCGTGCTCTCGATGGCCGCGGCGTAGAGGACCTTGTTGCCCTGGGAGTAGTCGGCGGGCATCTTGTCGGCGATCTCGGTGGAGCTGTGGGTGGACATCCAGTTGAGCGTCTTGACGAATGCATTGGCCAACTTCTGGACGGTGTCCTTGTGACTGTTGACCCAGTCCGTCTGCATGTACAGGCTTGACGACGGGTACGGGCCGCCGAGTGCCTCCTGGGAACCCTCCGGAGTCCGCATGTCGAGCAGGACCTTGCCCGCCTTCTTGTCCAGGATCGTGGCGACGGTCGGGTCCGTCGTCATGCCGCCGTCGATGGCACCCTTCTGGAGCGCCGAGATGAACGTCGGCCCGGCGCCGACGGCGACCGGCGTGAACTCGCTGACCTTCACGCCGTTCTTGACGGCGAGGTACTTGGTGAGGAAGTCGGTCGACGAGCCGAGACCGGTGATGCCGAGCTTCTTGCCCTTGAAGTCCTTGGGTGAAGTGATGTCGCCCGCCGCCTTGGTGGAGACGATCTCGACCTCGCCGGGCGCCTGCGAGAACTGCACGACGGACTCGACGGCCTTGCCCTTGGTCTGCAGGTCGAGCGTGTGGTCGTAGAAGCCGACGGCCCCCTGGACCTGCCCGGAGACGAGTGCGGTCTCGGCCTGGACACCGGCGGGCTCGCTCAGCAGCTCCACGTCGAGGCCCTCGGCGTCGAAGTAACCGAGCCGCTGGCCGAGCATCGCGGGCAGGTAGATGACCTTGTCCAGGCCACCGACCATGATCTTGACCTTCGTACCCTTGCCATCTCCCTTGCTGGTGGAGGCGGTGCTGGCCGCGTCATTGGCGCAGGCGGTGAGGGAGGAGAGGGCGAGCAGGCCGGCGGCGGCCACGGTGGTGTATCTGGCGGACTTGCGCATGGAGGTTCACGTCCTTGTGAGAGGGCGGTGCGGGGAGATGAGTGGTGGATCGGCGGGGTTCAGCTGTCGGAACCGGCCGGCTTCCACCGGAAGATGCGGCGCTCGGCGAAGGTGAGCAGCCCCTCGGCGGTGAGTGCCACGACGGCGAGGATGACCATCGCCGCGTACACGCCGGCCGTGTTGAAGGTGCCCTGCGACTGCGCGATGAGCAGGCCGACGCCCTTGGTGGCGCCGATGTACTCGCCGACGATGGCGCCGATCAGGGCGAAGCCGAAGCTGACGTGGAGGCTGGTGAAGATCCACGAGGTCGCGGAGGGGATGACCACCTGGAGCGTCACCCTGCGGTCGCTCGCACCGAGGATCCGGGCGTTGGCGACGAGGTTGCGGTCGACCTCGCGGGCACCCTGGAAGGCGTTGAAGAAGACCGGGAAGAAGACGAGGACGACCGCCGACGCGACCTTGGAGGCGGGGCCGAGTCCGAACCAGATCATGAAGATCGGAGCAAGGACGATCCTGGGTATCGAGTTGAGCACCTTGATGTATGGACCAAGGACATCGGCGAGAAAGGTGATCCGCCCAAGGGTGATACCGAACACGACACCGGCGATCACACCGAAGACCCAGCCGAGCAGCGCCTCGTACAGCGTGTACCAGATCTGCTCGCCCAGGGAGCCGATGGCCGTCCCGTGCGTCACCCAGGTGTAGATCTGGTCCCAGATCTTCGAGGGCATCGAGAAGTTGAAGGGGTCGATGACCGTGGCCCGGGAGAGCGCCTCCCACAGGCCGAGGACGGCAACCAGCAGCAGCACACGGGCGGCCGAAACGACGATCTTGCGTCTGCGGGCGGCACGCGCGCGTGAGTGGGCGCGGTCCGGCGCCTTGACGGTGTCGACGACCGGCGTACTCAGAACCTCATGCGACATTGGCGGCACCCCTCTCACGGGTGATGCGGACCTCTTCGCCGAGGGACTCCCAGATCTCGCGGTAGATCTCGATGAACCGCGGCTCCAGGCGCACCGATTCGACCTTGCGCGGCCGCGGCAGGTCGATGTCGAAGACCTGCTTGACGGTGGCGGGCCCGGCCGTCATGACGACGACCCTGTCGGCCAGCGCGATCGACTCCTCCAGGTCGTGCGTGACGAACACGACGGAAGCGCCGGTGCCCGCCCACAGCTCCAGCAGTTCGTCCGACATCAGCGCCCTGGTCTGCACGTCGAGCGCGGAGAACGGCTCGTCCATCAGCAGGATCTCAGGGTCGTTGACGAAGGTCGCGGCGAGCGCGACGCGCTTGCGCTGGCCGCCGGAGAGCTGGTGCGGATAACGGTCCTCGAAGGCGGCCAGCCCGACGCGGGCCAGCCATTCACGCGCCTTCTGCTTCGCCTCCGCCTTCGGCACGCCGCGGAAGCGCGGGCCCGCCATGACGTTGGACAGGACCGTGCGCCAAGGGAAGGTGGCGTCCTGCTGGAAGACGAAACCGACCTTGTCGCCGACGCCGCGGACCGGCACCCCGGCAACCAGGACCTCGCCCTCGGTGGGCTCCTCCAGCCCGCTGACCAGCGTCAGAGTGGTGGACTTACCGCAGCCGGTCGGTCCGACGACGGCCACGAACTCCCCGCGCCCGACCGTGAGGTCCAGCTCCCTGACGGCCGTGTGCAGACCCCCCGACGGGGTCCTGAAGATCTTGCTCGCGCCCCGCAGCTGGATGGCGGGGCTGGTGTCTGCGCTCATGGCCCGGACGGTAGAAGTGGCGCGGGCCACAGCATCAGCCTTCTGGGCGCATGCCGTTCTTTTGCTTGCAAGAGCCTTTTGTGCTCGTTTTGCTCGCGCTACAACAGCGGAGCCGAAACATGGGCTTAACGCCCGCCAGGCCTTGACAGGAAGAGGCCCGATGATTGACGTCCTGGTCGTGGACGACGACTTCCGCGTCGCGGAGATCAACGCCAAGTACGTGGGAAAGGTTCCCGGCTTCCGGGTCGCCGCCCGCGCGCACAGCGCTGCCCAGGCGCTGGCCAGCGTGCAGCGCGGGACCATCGACCTGGTCCTGCTCGACCACTACCTGCCCGACCAGACGGGCCTCGAACTCGTCCACCGCATGAGGGAACAGGGCCACGGCACCGACGTCATCATGATCACGGCGGCGAGCGACGTGGCGACCGTCCAGGCCGCGATGCGCGTCGGCGCGCTGCACTATCTGGTCAAACCGTTCACCTTCGCCGCCCTGCGCACCCGCCTCGACTCCTACGCCGCCCTGCGCCGCACCGTCGACCGGGTCGGCGGCCGCGGCAACGCCGGCCAGGAACAGGTCGACCGGATCTTCGGCGCGCTGCGCACCACTCCGGCGCCGTCCTCACCGGGCCTGCCGAGCGGCCACTCGGAACCGACGAGCGACCTCATCTGCCGCGTCCTGCACCACGCCGACCACCCCCTCTCGGCCCACGAGGTCGCGGCGGAGACGGGCCTGAGCCGCTCCACGGCCCAGCGCTACCTCCGCCACCTCGAACAGTCCGGCCGCCTCCGCCTCTCCCTCAAGTACGGCGACACGGGGCGTCCGGAGCACCTGTACGCGTGGGTGGCGCCGTAGCCGCGGGCCCGCCCCCGGCAAGGTCGTAGCCGCGAGGCCCATACGCAGGAGGGTGCGCCGACAAAACGGTTCCCCGATGTCGTACGACGGTGAAGGCGCCGCCTCCTACGCGGCTCCCGCGCCCGTGAGTGCCCGCACCTCGGTCTCCGCGTGCTTCGCCTCGTCCGGGATCTCCGCGGAGGTGACCGTGCCGAGCCAGCCCGCGAGGAAGCCCAGCGGGATCGACACGAGGCCGGGGTTCTGGAGCGGGAAGTACTGGAAGTCGACGTCCGGGAACAGCGATTCGGGGCTGCCCGACACCACCGGTGACAGCACGACGAGCGCCAGCGCGGGGACCAGTCCGCCGTATACGGCCCACACGGCACCGCGGGTGGTGAAGCCACGCCAGAACAGGGAGTACATCAGCACCGGGAGGTTCGCGGACGCGGCGACGGCGAAAGCGAGGCCCACCAGGAAGGCGACGTTGAGGTCACGGGCCAGCAGCCCCAGGGCGATCGCGACCACGCCGATGCCGACCGAGGCGATGCGCGCCACGGCCACCTCGCTGCGCGGCTCGGCGCTTCGGCGCCTCAAGGACGCGTACAGGTCATGGGCCACGGACGCCGAGGAGGCGAGCGTGATCCCGGCGACCACCGCGAGGATCGTGGCGAAGGCGACGGCGGCGACGACCGCGAAGAGAACCGTTCCTCCTGTTGAGTTCGCACCACCGCCCAGGTCGAGCGCCAGGAGCGGGACCGCCGTGTTCCCGGCCGCGTTCGACCCCCGTACCGCATCGGGTCCCACGATGGCCGCCGCGCCGAAGCCGAGGAGGATCGTCATCAGGTAGTAGCCGCCGATGAGCCCGATCGACCAGAGCACCGAGCGACGCGCCGCCCGGGCGGTGGGGACGGTGTAGAAGCGGGACAGGATGTGCGGCAGCCCTGCCGTGCCGAGCACCAGGGCGAGCCCGAGGCTGATGAAGTCGAAGCGGGCGGTCCAGTCCCCGCCGTACTTCAGCCCGGGCGCCAGGAACGCATCGCCGTGGCCACTGCGCTCGGCCGCCGTCAGCAGCAGTCGGTCGAGGTCGCCGTGGAACCGCAGCAGGACGAGCACGGTCAGCGCGACCGTACCGCCGAGCAGCAGGACCGCCTTGACGATCTGGATCCAGGTGGTGGCTCGCATCCCTCCCAACGACACATAGACGACCATCAGTGCGCCGACGCCGATCACGGTCCAGGCCCGCGCCGCCTGGCTAGTCCCCCCGAGCAGCAGCGCGACCAGGCTGCCCGCACCCACCATCTGCGCCACCAGATACAGAACGGACACGGTGACCGAGGAAGTTCCCGCCGCGATCCGGACGGGCCGCTCGCTCATCCGGGCCGCGACCACGTCGGCGAGCGTGAACCGCCCGCAGTTGCGCACCAGTTCCGCCACCAGGAACAGCACCAGCAGCCAGGCGACGAGGAACCCGACGACGTACAGCAGTCCGTCGTATCCGTACAGCGCAATGAGGCCGGTGACGCCCAGGAAGGAGGCGGCCGACATGTAGTCGCCCGCGATGGCAAAACCATTCTCCATCGGTGAGAAGAGACGCCCGCCCGCGTAGAACTCCTCCGCGGAACCTCGCCGGTTGCGGCTCACCCACGTCGTGATCGCCAGCGTGACGGCGACGAACGCGCTGAACAGAAGCAGCGCCAGCGTCTGGTGATCTCTGGTCACGACGCACCGCCTCGGAGGCCTCGCGTCAGTTCCTGGGTGTCCCAGCGCAGTTCGAGCGCGGCCCGATCCCTGCGCAGTCGCGCGTGCCGGGCGTAGGCCCAGGCGAACAGGAAGGTGGTGAGGAACTGTCCGAGCCCCGCGAGCAGCGCCACGTTGAGCGCACCCGCGACAGGCCGCGCCATCAATTCGGGCGCGGTCGTGGCGGTCACGAGGTACCCCACGTACCAGAGGAGGAAGACGGCGACGCCCGGTACCACGAACCTCAGATACCGACTGCGTACTTCCTGGAACGCCGCACTGCGCTGCACCTCGAGATAGACGTCGGCCGCGGCGGCTGTCCCCTCTTCGCTCTCCCGGTGCGTCGGCACGACCCCGGTCACAGGCGCCCCGACACCGTTCAACTCACCCCAGCCGGAGGCGAGTTCGTCGTACCACGGATCGTCGTATCTCACCCCCTCGAGCGTCTCGGCGCGGGCCTGGTCCTGACCCACGCGATGCTCGGCCGAATTCTCGGTGCCACCCCCGTCACCACGGGGACGGCCGTTGCTTGACTGCATGCCCAAGGATGGACAGAACGGAAGATCCCCGACTCTTCTTCTTCGCGCTCTTCACCCCATCAGGTGACTCAGCCCGCCGGCGGCCGCACCAGTCCCTTCGCATACGCGTAACGCACCGCCTGAGCACGGTCCTTGAGTCCGGTCTTGGCGAAGAGGTTGTTGATGTGGGTCTTCACGGTCGCGGTGGAGACGTGCAGTCTGCGGCCGATCTCCTGATTGCTGAGGCCGTCGGCGATCAGCAGCAGTACCTCGGTCTCCCGCGCGGTGAGCCCGTCCGGCGGCTCGACCGCGACCGTCGGCTGCGGCTCCGGCTCGGACAGCCGCTCCAGCAGCCGCCGTTGGATGCTCGGCGACAGCCCCGCGTCCCCGGAGAGCACGCTCTCCACGGCCCGTACGATCTCGTCCCCTCCCGCGTCCTTGGTGAGATAGCCCCGCGCCCCCGCACGCAGCGCCGGGAACAGGGACTCGTCGTCCGCGAACGTCGTGAGCACCACGACCTGCGTCCCGGGGTACTCCGCGCGAATGCGCCGGGTCGCCTCCACACCGTCACAACGAGGCATGCGCAGGTCCATGAGCACGACGTCCGGAGCGAGTTCGGCGACGAGCTTCACCGCCTCCTCCCCGTCCCCCGCGGCGCCGACGACCTCGATCCCGGGCAGCAGGCCCAGCAGCATCACAATGCCCTCCCGCACGACGGTCTGATCGTCCGCGACCACCACCCGTGCCGGCCGCTTCTCCGCCCCTTCGGTCATACGGGCACCCTCAACATCACCACGAACCCCTCTTCATCCGGCCCGGCCTCCAGCGAGCCGCCCAGCAACTCGGCACGCTCGCGCATGCCCAGCAGACCGTACCCGGCTCCCGCGCCGGCGAGTTCTCCCGGCGAACCGCCCGAGTCCCGTACGACCAGGGCGACTTGGTGCTCGCCGAAATCCAGCCCCACCTGCACTTTGGCCCCGGGGGCGTGCTTGCGGACGTTCGTCAGGGCCTCCTGGGCGACCCTGCGCACGGCCTGTGACGCCTCGGCCGGCAGCGGTCTGCGTTCACCCGTGACGGTGACCTCGGCACCGGCGGACGTACTCACCAGCTGGGCGAGGAAGTCCTCCAGCGGTGTCAGGTCACCACGCAGCGCCGAGAGCGCCTGCCGGGTCTCGTCGAGACCGTCGCGGGCCATGCCCCGTGCCGCCACCACCCGCTCCAGGATCTGGTCCCGGTCGGCGCCCCGTTCGATCAGCAGCCGGGCCGCCTCCAGGTGCACGAGCTGTGCCGAGAGGCTGTGCGCCAGCACGTCGTGGATCTCCCGCGCGATCCGGGCCCGCTCCGCCAGCGCCGCCGACTCCGCCTCGGCCGCCCGTGCGACGCGCTCCTGGGCGAGCAGCCGCTGGGCGTTGCCGCGCGCCTCCGCGTCAAGCCGCAGGACGTAGCCGGCGAGCGCGAGCCCCCCTGTGGTGGCCGCCGTGGTCAGCCACACGTCGTTGTTGACCGCGGCGTACGACGCGAGAGCGACGGAGGCCACCGGCAGGGCGACCGCCATGGGCAACCGCTCCAGCGCGCAGACGGCGCAGCCGCACCACAGGACCAGGGCGGGCTCCTGGAACCCCACGGCCTGGGCCCCGACGGCGAGTCCCAGCAGCAGAAGCATGATGCCCAGGGACGGCCACAGCCTGTGCTGGAACGTGGTCCGGAAGAACCCCCACGCGAGTACGGCGGCCACGAGCACACCGACGCCACCCGCGACCAGGATCCAGCCGTGGACGTCGGTGGCGTGGTAGGCACCCCACAGCAGGAAGCCGAGGACCAGGATCCTCACAGCCCAGGCGAGCATGCGCCGGGGCCGTGAGATCCCTTCGCGGGCGAGCGCCTCTCGGGAGGGCCAGCTCGTCCAGGCGCTCTCCGTCACACACGTTCCTTCCAGGCGGGCCGTGCCACGCCGTCACCGTACGCCGGGCCGTGCGCGGACACGGAGTCCAGCGACTGTCCCCGCCAGACGAGGATCCCGGAGCGGACCAGGAGAGTGGCCGCGAGGGCGACGAGCAGGGCGGAGCTGTCCTGATGGACGCCGATTGCCGCGCCGAGCGCGAAGAGACCGACGCGCAGGGCGATGCCGACGATCCAGACGGTCACGCTCGCCTTGGTGCTCTTGCTCCACACGGTGCCGTCCGGCTCCGCCCATATTCGGGTGGTCCAGGCCCAGCCGGCTCCCATGGCGAGGCCGATGAGCAGTTCGGCGCCGAGCAGGACGATCGACTCCGTGCGGTGATGGGTGTCGACGATGCCGGGCTTGCGCAGCGCCACGACGCCCAGAATCACCGGGACGAGCCACCAGCGCCGGTCGCTGCCGATCCGCTGTGCGCGGAACTGTCGCACGATCACCAGGGCGACGACGCCGGCGATCATCAGCGCGTTGACGAGCCCGGACATCAGAGCCTCCGTGAGCGAAGAAGTGGATGTCGACAGCGAGCGCTGCCAACACCTTCGACGCTACGGAAATTCGCAGGTCAGCAGATCGGAGCAGGGGTGGATCGCGGGTGGATCTCCGAACTGGCGGAAATCCACCCACGGGTGGAGACCACAGCAAGGATGAACCGGCGGCCGCCGACGGCGAGGACGCCACGCAAGGGCCACCCGCACCCGACGACGAATGCCGCACGGGCGGTGCGGGTGGGAAACAACACCCCCAGCCGAAGGCGAAGCCGAGGCCGACAACTCGCCCCGAGCCGAGCGCAGCGGCTACGCGTCGATACGTGACCGGTCCAGCGTCGCCGCCGAGCTGGAGATGAACTCCTTGCGCGGCGCCACGTCGTTGCCCATGAGCAGATCGAAGACCGTCTCGGCCGCGTCCAGGTCGGAGAGGTTGATCCGGCGCAGGGTGCGGTGGCGCGGGTCCATCGTCGTCTCGGCCAGCTGGTCGGCGTCCATCTCACCGAGACCCTTGTAGCGCTGGATGGAGTCCTTGTACCGGATGCCGTTGCTCTGGAACTCCAGCAGCTTGTCGCGCAGTTCACGGTCCGAGTACGTGTAGACGTACTTGTCCTGGCCCTTCTTCGGCTGGACGATCTCGATGCGGTGCAGCGGCGGCACCGCGGCGAACACCCTTCCCGCCTCGACCATGGGCCGCATGTACCGGTGGAACAGCGTCAGCAGCAGGGTCCGGATGTGCGAGCCGTCGACATCGGCGTCGGTCATCATGATGATCTTGCCGTAGCGGGCCGCGTCGATGTCGAACGTCCGGCCCGAGCCCGCTCCTATGACCTGGATGATCGCGCCGCACTCGGCGTTCTTCAGCATGTCGGTCACGGACGACTTCTGGACGTTGAGGATCTTGCCGCGGATCGGCAGCAGCGCCTGGAACTCGGAGTTCCGGGCGAGCTTGGCGGTGCCGAGCGCGGAGTCTCCCTCGACGATGAACAGTTCGCTGCGGTCGACGTCGTCGCTGCGGCAGTCGGCGAGCTTCGCGGGCAGGGAGGAGGACTCCAGGGCCGTCTTCCGGCGCTGCGCGTCCTTGTGCTGGCGGGCCGCGATGCGCGTACGGGCGGCGGCGACGGCCTTCTCCATGACCACGCGGGCCTGCGCGGCCGCGTCCCGCTTCGTGGACGTCAGGAACGCCTTGAGCTCCCTGGCGATCACGGTGTTCACGATGCGGCGGGCCGCCGAGGTGCCGAGGACCTCCTTGGTCTGGCCTTCGAACTGCGGCTCGGCGAGGCGCACCGTGACGACCGCGGTGAGGCCCTCCAGGGCGTCGTCCTTGACGACGTCGTCCTCGGCGACGCGCAGCAGCTTCTTGGCCCGCAGGACCTCGTTGAGCGTGCTGGTCACGGCCGTCTCGAAGCCCGCGACGTGCGTGCCGCCCTTGGGGGTGGCGATGATGTTCACGAACGACTTCAGGGTCGTGTCGTATCCCGTGCCCCACCGCATCGCGACATCGACGTCGAGCTCACGGGTGACCTGGGTGGGAGTCATCTGGCCGTGCTCGTCCAGAACCGGGACGGTCTCCTTGAAGGTGCCCTGGCCGGACAAGCGGAGGACGTCGCACACCGGCTTGTCGCTCGCCAGGTACTCGCAGAACTCGCTGATGCCGCCGTCGAAGCGGAAGGACTCCTCGCCCTTGGTGCCGCCGTCGCCCAGGCCGAACTCGTCGCGGACGACGATGGTCAGACCGGGCACCAGGAACGCCGTCTGGCGGGCGCGCTGGTGCAGGTTCTCCAGGGAGAGCTTGGCGTCCTTGAGGAAGATCTGGCGGTCGGCCCAGTAACGCACGCGCGTACCGCTGCGCGTCCTGGGGATCTTCTTGGCCTTGCGCAGGCCGCTCGTGGCGTCGAACTTGGCGTCCGGGCCGGTCGCGGCGAAGGCGCCCGGCACACCGCGCCGGAAGCTGATGGCGTGCGTGTGGCCGCCGCGGTCCACCTCGACGTCCAGGCGGGCCGACAGGGCGTTCACCACGGAGGCGCCGACGCCGTGCAGACCGCCGGAGGCGGCGTACGAGCCGCCGCCGAACTTGCCGCCGGCGTGCAGCTTGGTCATGACGACCTCGACGCCGGACAGGCCCGTCTTGGGCTCGACGTCGACCGGGATGCCCCGGCCGTTGTCCCGGACCTCCACCGAGCCGTCGTCGTGGAGGATCACCTCGATGTGGTCGCAGTAGCCTCCGAGGGCCTCGTCGACAGAGTTGTCGATGATCTCCCAAAGGCAGTGCATCAAACCGCGGCTGTCGGTCGACCCGATGTACATGCCCGGGCGCTTGCGCACGGCCTCGAGCCCCTCGAGGACGAGAAGGTGCCGCGCGGTGTAGTTGGAACCGTCCCGCTCTGCTCCTGCCAGCAGCGCTGTGGACGACACGGACGTTTCGGCGGTCACGCGGTTCGCTCCTCGCTGAATTTCAGGTTGTGCCCTTCTGGGTAAGGGCACGGCTTCGGTCGCCGTCAAGAGGGTACCGAGGCCTGGTAGAGCCGTTGTAACGCCACCCTCGTCTGTAGTTCAGACTAGTCCAGGGTCGCATGCATGTTCGATCCCTCGATGGAGTGAAGTACATATCACGTTCCCTTCGAGGCATGAACCATTTAGGCTCCGGGCACGTCCTCATGAACAACCGGCAACCCAGCCGGGAGGACAAGATGTTGACAGACTGCGCGAAACCGTAAGACACACAGACACGCAATACGGCACATTCGCCGCCAACCGGCAGCAGACAGCCGGCCTCGAAAGATTTTTTCGAGGGAAAGCCCCGGGCGGGAACGTTTTGGGGCTGGTTGGATGTTGACCCTGGTACGACAGCTCGTCGAGCTAGAGAAGAGGCGACGTGACTACTGTTCTGACCCCCGCGAGCCCCCTGACGGCCGCCGATCGCTGCGACCGCTGCGGAGCGCAGGCCTACGTGCGCGTTGTCCTGCTCAGCGGCGGCGAACTGCTCTTCTGCGCCCACCACGGCCGCAAGTTCGAGCCGGAACTCAAGAAGATCGCCGCTGAGATACAGGACGAGACGGAGCGGCTGACGTCCGTTCCGGCATCCGCCTCCGAAGAAGAGCGCTGACACCTCGCATCCACGACGAGCCAGCTCCGGCACAGGCCGGTGACGGGCGGCGCGGCCCCTGCCTCAGGGACCGCGCCGCCCGCGCTCGTACCGGTGATGTCCCTCAGGCGCCGTCGGCGGCCTTCTCGGAGCCTGCTCGCGCCGCCCGACCCACCATCCGTGCGATCTTGGACACCCGCGTGTAGACACCGGGACTCCCCGCACGACCGCAGCCGCTCCCCCAGGACACGAGCCCTATCAGCTTCCCCTGGGCCACAAGGGGCCCGCCGCTGTCCCCCTGACAGGCGTCGTGGCCGCCTTTCGTCTCCCCGGCGCAGACCATGCTCTCGGCGACGTATGTGCCGTCGGCGCTGCCTGGATACGCCTCCTCGCACTGGGCGTCCGGCAGCACGTGTACGCGTGCCGCCCGCAGACTGCGCGTGTAGTCGCCGCCGCCCGTGACATCACCCCAGCCGTAGACCATGGCACTGGTGCCGGGTGTGTACAGAGCATCGCCGGCGGTCGCCATGGCGATCACCGAGCTGCGGGGCAGCGGCTCGGCGAGGGTGAGCACGGCGAAGTCTCCGTCGTTGCTGCCGCTGTCGTAGCGCGGGTTCACCCAGACATTGCGTACCTGGATCTCTCGGCCCCCGTCCGAGAGCAGGTCCGTACGGTCCGCGATGACCTTCAGGTCTTGTACGCGGTTGGGCGGAGCCCCCAGGACGTCCTCGCCCATGCAGTGGGCCGCGGTGAGCACCGTCTTGGGACCGACGACCGCACCGCCGCAGAACTGCCCGGCGCGCGTACCCCCGAACCGGTCACGGATGGACAGCGCCACCGCCCACGGACTGTCGGACACATCGACGGGGAAGCCGCCCACGACGACACTGTCGGCGGCCACGGCAGCGGTGGACACCATGGGTATGGCGGTCGCCGCGGCCGCAAGAATCAGCGGCCGGGTCAGCGCCCGGAGAATGGAACGACGCATGCAGGCTCCTCACTCTGGGGTGGTCCTGGGACACCCAGAGTGATCCAGCCCGCCACACCCCGCACCTGCGCGACAGCACGAGAAGGCCCGGTCCCCTCAAGGGAGACCGGGCCTTCTGTGTCGTACGACCGCGACCTAGTCGAGGTAGTCGCGCAGCACCTGCGAACGCGACGGGTGGCGCAGCTTCGACATGGTCTTGGACTCGATCTGGCGGATGCGCTCGCGCGTGACGCCGTACACCTTGCCGATCTCGTCGAGGGTCTTCGGCTGACCGTCGGTGAGACCGAAGCGCATCGAGACCACACCGGCCTCGCGCTCGGACAGGGTGTCCAGCACGGAGTGCAGCTGCTCCTGCAGGAGCGTGAAGCTGACCGCGTCGGCCGGGACGACGGCCTCGGAGTCCTCGATGAGGTCACCGAACTCGCTGTCGCCGTCCTCGCCCAGCGGGGTGTGCAGGGAGATGGGCTCGCGGCCGTACTTCTGGACCTCGATGACCTTCTCGGGGGTCATGTCGAGTTCCTTGGCCAGCTCCTCCGGGGTGGGCTCGCGGCCCAGGTCCTGGAGCATCTGGCGCTGCACGCGCGCGAGCTTGTTGATGACCTCGACCATGTGCACCGGGATACGGATGGTGCGGGCCTGGTCGGCCATCGCGCGGGTGATCGCCTGACGGATCCACCAGGTGGCGTACGTGGAGAACTTGTAGCCCTTGGTGTAGTCGAACTTCTCGACCGCGCGGATCAGACCGAGGTTGCCCTCCTGGATGAGGTCCAGGAAGAGCATGCCGCGGCCGGTGTAACGCTTGGCCAGGGAGACCACCAGACGGAGGTTGGCCTCCAGGAGGTGGTTCTTGGCGCGGCGGCCGTCCTCGGCGATGATCTCCAGCTCGCGCTTGAGCTTCGGCGCCAGCTTGTCGGCGTTGGACAGCTTGTCCTCGGCGAACAGGCCCGCCTCGATCCGCTTGGCGAGCTCGACCTCCTGCTCGGCGTTGAGCAGGGGGACCTTGCCGATCTGCTTGAGGTAGTCCTTGACCGGGTCGGCGGTGGCGCCCGCTGCGGCGACCTGCTGGGCCGGCGCGTCGTCCTCGTCCTCGTCGGAGAGCACGAAGCCCGCGCTCTCGGCACCTTCGGGCTCGTCGGCGCCCTTGGGGGTGTCCTCGAGCACCTCCTCCTCGGGGACCTCGGCGTCGTCCTTCTTGGCACTGGTCTTCTTGGCCGCCGTCTTCTTGGCGACCGTCTTCTTGGCAGGGGCCGCCGTCTTCTTGGCGACCGTCTTCTTGGCGGCAGCGGCCTTGTTGGCGGTGGCGTCGTCCTCGACCGGCGTGTCGGCGGCGGGCGCCGCCGGGGTGGCGGTGGCGGTGGCCTTCTTGGTGGTCACCGTCTTCGCCGCGACCGTCTTGGTGGCGGTGCGCTTGGCCGGACTCTTCGCTGCGACGCTCTTTCGTGTGCGCTTGGGCTCCGCGGCACTGACCATCAGCGTCACACCCTCTTCCTCGAGGATCTGGTTGAGGCTGCGCAGTACGTTCTTCCACTGAGTGGCCGGAATCTGGTCAGCTTCGAAGGCCCGACGCACATCGTCGCCGGCGATCTGCCCCTCAGCCTTTCCCCGCTCAATGAGAGCCATGACAGAGACGGACTCGGCGATCTCCGGCGGGAGCGTACGGGATGTGCTGGCCGACACGAACAACCTCTCGGAACGTTGGAAAACGGCTTCCGGCCCCGTCCATTGCGGACAGGAGCCGACCGCCGGCTTGGGGATTGGGCCGACGGCGCGGGCGGGGGCCGGGAAGATGCACAGCGCCGTGACCGGCGTCCGTATTCCCTCCTCGGCTGTCACCTCTTAGGTCATCGCGCTGTTCCCCCGAGCGTTACGCCCAATCTGCGTGGCCCGAGTCACACCCCGTAAGCGCCCAAAAACGGTCAGACAAGGGCAGACAAGGTCACCTATGGCTCCTACCCGGGCTGTGCCCGGAGACACACACCCCCGTCGCGCCGTCGGACCCCGCAGGATCGCCGGGATCCTGCGGGGTCCGACGGGAGACGGTGGGTGGCCGAGCGATGCCACAGGAGGAGGGAGACATCTCGCGGCCGCGCCGTCCGCGGCGCGTGGTCAGTGTTCGCGCGGTGCGGGCACCACGCGCTCCACCTCGGGGTGGACGGTGAGCAGTTGACGCATCGCCGTCTCGGCCGCCGTGCCGTCGCCGGCGGCGAGGGCGTCGACGATCCTGCCGTGGTGCGCCAGCGAGGTCTCGTTCGGACGGTCACAGCCGGTCACCGGGCCGCCGGAGACCTGGAGGGCCGCCGAGACGATCCCGGAGAGGTGCTCCAGCATGCGGTTGCCCGCGACCTGGATGAGCAGGGAGTGGAACTCGGCGTCGGCGCGGGAGAACGTGATCGCGTCGCCCTGCCCCATGGCGTGTCCCATGATCTCGACCATGTCGGCCAGCCGCTGCTGCACGTCCTCGCGCCCGTGCCCCGCGGCGAGGCGGGCGGCGAGCGGTTCGATGGTCCAGCGCAGCTCGCTCAGCTCACGGCGCTGGTCGTCGCGCTGCGGCCCGAAGGCCCGCCATTCGATGATGTCCGGGTCGAGGAGGTTCCAGTCGCTGACGGGGCGCACGCGCGTGCCGACGTTCGGGCGGGCGCTTACCAGGCCCTTGGCCTCCAGAACGCGGAGCGACTCGCGGACGACGGTGCGGGAGACCTCGAAACGCTGGCCGATCTCCTCGGGTACCAGCGGACGGTCGGCGCCCAGATCGCCGGAGACGATCATCTGGCCAAGCTGCTGGACGAGTTGGCCGTGCAGCCCGCGGCCGCGGCTGCCCGCGGCGCGCCGGCCCACGCGACCCAGCTCCGGGTCGGCGCTCTCCCAGGAAGGGGCTCCGACGCGGTCGACGGCAGGGGTCTCGGCGTAGGGGTAGCGGTCGAGTTCGCCCGGGCCGGTCAGGCCGGAGTCTGCGGAGCGGGCGGCGGTCATCATGGTGTGCGCAAGGGTACTCACGGATCCTTTGTCGGCGCCGTCCTCAACTCCCTTGAGGTCTTTGGTGAAAAGCACACGAAAGGGTGATCGCTCACCCCATCGCAATTGACGCCTTATCGGAAAGAAATGGGCTTTCCCCGGGGAGTTGTGCGCAGGGTGGGGCGAACGGGCACGGACGGTCGTCATCAGACCCTGCTTCGCAGGGTCGTGAGCAGATACGCGCAGAGCAGAGCGGTCAGCGACAACGTCAGGGCGCCACCCACAGGTTGGGCGATCACGCGTGCCACGCCGGACAGATACCGCTCTCCCCCGAAAGGCCACTGCAGCAGGAACACCTCGCGCAGCCGAAGCGGAAAGCCTGCCGCCGCCCGCACGGACGCGCCCTCCAAGGCCTTTTGTACGAGAGGTACGACGAGGACCGGCACAGCGAGCACGGCGGCGAGCCCTGCCGTGGTGGACCGGAAGACGCCCGCGGCCAGCACCCCGGCCCAGGCGCACCCGACGACGAGCCCGATCCAACTCGCGCTCATCGAAATCCAGTCCGCGGGAACCTGTGCGAGCTCCCGTCCGTAGACGAGGTAGAGCACTTCGGCGTCGCAGCCGACCGTGAGGAAAGCCAGCATCAGCGCGGTGGCCGCGGCGACGAGGAGTTTCGCGGCAAGCAGCCCCAGCCGGCGGGGGACGGTGCCGCGGTCCGCCGCCAGCGCGGGGTGGCGGAACTCGTCGCCGAAGGCCAGGGCCCCGAGCAGCCCCGCACCGAGGGCGGCGGGCGGCAGCGGCAGCTCCCGCGGCCAGGCGGCCAGCAGGCGCGCCTGCGGGGTGTGTCCGATCCGGGCCAGGAGTACGGCGGCGAGCGCGGACACGACGAGCACGACGGCCCCTGTGACGAATCCCGTGCCGATCCCGGCGGCGCGACGGATTTCGTAGCGCAGCGGGCGGAGCGGACTGGGGGCGGGGCGGACGGAGATGGGGGGTGGAAGGAGGGACAGGGCGTCAGGGGGGCGAGTCTCCGCGGAGCGGGAGGCCTTCGCCCGGGGATCTGCGGCAGCGGGTGTTTCCCCGTCGGCGCGAGGCACCTCGGCCTCGGCGGAGGAATGCAGTTCGGCGTCCTCGCTTCGGGGCGTCCCGGCCGGAACCGAGAGCTGCGGTGCGGTTTCGGGCTCCCGGTCGGCATCGGCAGTGCTCGGCTGGTCCGGTGCCTGCGGGGCGACGGCGGTCTCCGGCCCGTCGACGGTGGCCGGCCCGGCTCCGGGTCCCATGTCCCCGGTCTCGTCGGCCAGTTGATGTACGAGGATGCCGTGGCGGAACGCGGTCTCGCCGACGTCGGCACAGGTACTGCCGTACACCGAGAGGCGGTTGCCGCCCTCGCGCACGACCTCGACGGAGCGCTGCGCGGTGCGGGCCTCTTTGGTGAGCAGAGCGGCCAGGCGTGTGGCGTGCGGGCTGCGGACGGCGACGCGGGGGCGCAGCCGGGTGCGGGCGAATTCGTCGGCCTTCTGGTCGGCGACGAGTCTGCCCTGCTCGAGTGTGACGACCCGGTCGGCGTTGCGTGCCGCCTCCTTGGGGTCGGAGGTGGTGAGCAGGACCGTACCGCCCTGGGAGGAGTGCGCGCGGAGCATGCCGTGCAGCCACTGGGCCTCACGGGTGGAGAGCCCGCCGGCGGGATCGTCGAGCACGAGCGTGTGCGGATCGGACAGCAGGGCGCAGGCCAGGCCGAGGCGCCGGTCCATGCCGCGGGAGAGGGTGCCGAGGCGCTCGTCGCGCAGGCTGACGAGGCCGACCACCTCGAGGACCTCGTCGGCACGGCGGACCGGGACGCCCGCGGCAGCGCACAGCATGCGCAGATGGCCGCGGACCGTGCGGGCCGGGTGTCCCGGTACATCGCCCAGGAGCACGCCCACTTCGCGCGACGGATGAGGGATGCGGTTCAGCGGGCGGCCTTTGAAGTGGGTGATGCCACGGCCCTGTTGGAGTTCGAGCATGAGTCTGAGCGCGGTCGTCTTGCCCGCCCCCGGCAGGCCGAGCAGCGCGGTGACATGGCCTGCGCGCGCCTCGAAGGAGAGGTCGTCGACGGCGAGCGGAAGCTCCTTGCGGGGATTGCTTGTCAGTCCGAAGGCCTCGATCACCCGCAGCAAGATAGCGCGTTATGTCCGTTTTAGTGGTATAGCGCGGCCCGCTCACCGGTCGGCGACCGGTCCTACGGGGGACCCTGTCCGCCGTTCGCGCCCGAGCCCGGCCGCATCGCGGTCCGGGTGCCCGCGTCACACTTCGGGTCGCAGCATCGGGGGGTTGAGGAGCGTGGCACCGCCGGCCCGGAACAGCTGGGCCGGGCGGCCGCCCTGGCGTGTGGTGGTCCCGCCGGTGGGGACGAGGAAGCCGGGTGTGCCGGTCACCTTGCGGTGGAAGTTGCGGGGGTCGAGTGCCACGCCCCACACCGCCTCGTAGACCCGCCGCAGCTCGCCGACGGTGAACTCGGTGGGGCAGAACGCGGTGGCGAGGGACGAGTACTCGATCTTGGAACGGGCTCGTTCGACGCCGTCGGAGAGGATCTGGGCGTGGTCGAAGGCGAGCGGCGCCACCGGCTCGCCGTCCCGGCCGTAACCACCCTGCTGCAGCAGTTCGTCGACCGGCGCCCAGCGCGCGTTGCTGGCGTCGCCGCCCGCCCGGGGTGCGGGCAGGTCGGGGGCGAGCGCCAGGTGGGCGACGCTGACCACGCGCATCCGGGGGTCCCGCTTGGGGTCGCCGTAGGTCGCGAGCTGCTCAAGGTGGGCACCGTTGTCCTGAGCGGGGACCGCCGGGTCGTGGGCCCGCAGCCCGGTCTCCTCGGCCAGCTCTCGCGCTGCGGCCTGCGCCAGATCCTCGTCGGCCCGTACGAAGCCACCGGGGAGCGCCCAGCGCCCCTGAAACGGTGGCTCGCCCCTGCGTACCGCCAGCGCGCACAGGGCATGGCGGCGCACGGTCAGCACGACCAGGTCCACGGTGACGGCGAAGGGCGGAAAGGCTGACGGGTCGTAGGGCATGCGGCGATCATAGTCGTCTGCTTGACGATAAACACTCCCTTCGTCGGCCGCTTCGACGGCTGATCCACTTCGGTCCGGTATGGGCCTCATCTTCCGGTCCCGGCCGTGGTGGCGCGGTACGTCGTCCGAGGTCACACTCCCAATTGCAGTCCGTCGGCCGCCTCCTCGACCATCGCGATGCCGAGTCGGCCGACCCGTACGGAGAAGGGGGCGCCCGCGACCCGTAGTCCGGTCAGGACGATCTCGCCCAGGGGCGCGCTGCGCACGGGGCGCAGCGTGACCGTACCGGCGGGGGCATCGGGGCGGATGCCCGCGAGCGTGGCCGGCAGCAGCACACCTGCGGCAGCCGCGGTCGCCGCGGGGCGGCAGGCCGCCGGATGCGGGACGGGAACGCTCCCGGCGGTGCGCTGCTCCCCCGCATACATCTCGGGCAGGCGGTGACCGAAGGCCTCGGCGGCCGCCAGCAGGCCCCGCAGCAGCGAGCTCGCCTCCTTCTCGTAGCCGGCGGCGGCAAGGCCGGCGACGGCGACTGCCGTCTCGTGGACCCGTACGGCACCGCTCCGATGGCCGAACGCGTTGTATCCGGCTTCTCTCGCACCCAGCCCGCGCAGCCCCCAGCCCGAGTCCATGGCCGGGCTGCCCAGCAGCCGGGCGAGCTGTTCGGTCTGCACCTTGTCGAGCAGACCGAGGGCCAGTTCGCCGCCGCCCAGCAGGCCGGTGTCGAGGAGATGGGCGGCTGCCGCGCCCAGGTAGGGCACGGGGCTTCCGTCCGGGGCGCGGGCGGCGGCCGCCGGGCGTCCTCCGCCCAGGTCGTCGATCCAGAAGTCCTCCCGGAACGCCGTCCGCAACGCCTGGGCCCACTGCCGCAGTTCGGCGCCGCCCGGCCGTCCGCAGGCATCGAGCAGGTCCGCGCCGAGCAGCGCCGCGCGGTGGGCGTGTGCCTGCGTCTCGCAGCGGACCGGGCCGCCCGGGTGCGAGTCGCGCAAGTAGGTGCCGTCGCCCACGGTGGTCCGCAGCCAGGTCAGACAGCGCTCGGCCGCAGGCAGCAGTTCCTCCGTCTCGTGCTCGGGCAGTCCCCAGCGGCGGGCCTCCGCGAGGAGTGCGGGGAACAGCAGCGTGGCTTCGGTGCCGGTGCAGCCCGGCGGCAGATGCGCGCCCGCGTCCCGTCGCGGCCCGGGGATCATGCCGAACTGCGGTTCGGCGCCCGCGAGTTGGGTCCTGGCAAGGGCATGAAGCGTGCCCGCGGCGAGACGGGTACCGAGGGGCAGCGTCATCCGCGCCGCGGCGAGCGCCTCTGCAGGGGCCAGGCCGCAGCGCCAGGGTGCCCCCGCCGCGAGGTGTGTGTCGGACGGGTGGGCGGGGTCGCGCAGCAGGAGGGCCTGCAGGTCCTCGACGCTCGTCCGCAGCAGCGCGTGGACCCTGGGGTCGTCGCCGGACGCGCTCGCGGCGGCGAGAGGGCTCGTCGCCGCTCGGCCCACGGCCCGGACGGGTCCCGCTCCGTCCGGCCGCACCCGCAGCTCCACACTCCTGCTGCTGCCCGGCGGCAGCTCGAACTCCCAGCGCAGCAGCCCGGCGGAGGCCAGCGCGTCGGCGGGCGGCGGATCTGCCGTGACCGCCGAGTTCCCGGTGGCGCAGGACCAGCGCAGGCCCGAGTCATGGACGCTGGCGGGCAGTTCGGGTCCCGCGGTGCCGGAGGCGATCGCGCCCAGGTCCGCCAGGTCCGTCCCGAGCGCGACCTCGACCGGCACGCGCAGGGGGCGCGAGGCCGCGCTGTGCAGGGTGATCCGCTCGGTGCCGTCCGCGTGGCGGACGCGCTCGACGACGACGTCCGGGTCCGGTCCTGAGTGCGGGGAAGCACGCAGCGCACCGACGAAGCGGGCCCGGTCGGCAGCGGTCATCCGGGCCTGGACCGCCAGCGGTTCACGCCCGGCCACACGGACCTGGCAACGGGAGAGCAGGCGTCGGCCCGCACGGTAGAAGCCCTCCAGGCCCTGGCCGGTCAACTGGCCCTGCTCCGTGGAGATGACGAGCCCCGGGAGGGCGACGCAGATCAAGGCCGTGTGGGTGGAAGGCAGTTCGACGGAGCGGCGGGGTTGCGGAAACGGGGCGGGCGGCGGAGCGCCTCGGGGCCGATGGGCGGCTCCCACGGGTGCTCCTGAGGGCGCTCCTGGGCGCGAGAAGTCTGGTGAGCGGCGCGCCTGGCTTGCGTCGACGGTCGGAGGCGAGGTGGCGACCTGGCCCGTGTCGGTGATCGGGGGTGGGGTACGGCCGTCGCCTGTGGAGGGTGATGGTGAGAACTGTCGGCTCTTTGGCTGGCCGGAATGTCGAGCCTGACTCGCCGCCAGGGGTAGGGGTGGGCCGGAGTCGGTGGGCGAGGTTGGGTGCTCGTCCCTGCCCGGTGAAAGCGGAGCAGGGCGGGCCTGGTCGGCGGGTGTGACAGAGCCGTGGAACTGGTCGTCGTGTGTGGCAGGGAGGCAGTCCGCTTCCGTCAGCCGGAGTGCAGGTCGACCCAGTTCGGTTGGGCGAACGGCGGTTGCGTCCTGGTCGGCGGAGCCGTCGAGAAGTCGGTCCTGAATGACCGCTCCGGCAGCAGGTCGTGGCCGCCCCGTCAATGAGGGCGAAGGTCGGTCCTGGCCGCTGGGCGGCGAGTTGAGCAAGGTGTCGCTCGCGAGTCGTGTCTCGGGCCGACCGGTGCGGTCCGGGAGCGTCGGCAGGTCGGCAACCGCCCCGCGGGACAGCATGGACCGGCCGACGCCGGAACGGTCGTCGGCGGCGGAGGGCGGAGTCGACTGATGCATGGGGTGGCTTCTTCTCCGCTCTGTGCACCTCGGGCGTCTGCGGCACCGGGTGGGGGATCCGGACGTACGGGGGCTGTGCAGCGGCACGGCCCATCCGGCCGTTCCGCCACTCAGGTGAACGGAGCGGGGCTCCTCCGGGTCACGCCCACGGCCGGCCAACCCGACCGAATGGCTGCGGCGACACGCAATGCTCGCGACGGCTTTCCCCTGCCGTCCGCGCCTCGTACAGCAGCTGACGTCGACGTCGGCGACATCGCGGCGCTCCCCGGCTGTTGCTCATAGGTCCGGCCTGCGCATGTGTCTGCCCGTACTCATACGTCCCGCTCACTGTCATCGCCGCCGGGAAGCACACTTCCGGGACAGTCACGGTGGCGCGCGGCTTCCTTGCCTGACGTACGCGGGCGCATGCCGTGCGTCCGTCCGCCGCCGGGACGGGTGGCGCCCGACGCCGGTGTACGGGGACGGGGGACAGTTCCACCGCTCCCTCGGCCGGTCGCCTTTGCCGAGCGGGTACGGCTGCCGGCCGAACCTCCGGGGCGCGAGCGGCGTCGCGGACGGGAGACGTCCTCCGACACCAGCGGCGCCCACTCGGTGGGTTCCAGCACCGCTTGCTCTCCGGGGCCCTCCCCGTCGTCGGGTCCCGGGTGTCCCCGGTCCCGGCGTTCCGCACGCAGGCAGCGGCGGATCGACTCCGGGTCCAGGCCCTCGTTGCAGGCCTGGTGCAGCAGACGGGCGAAGAGATAGCCGGGGTCCGCGCCGAGTGCCATGGCGAGGGCTTCCCGGGCCTCCAGTTCGTCGCCGGTGGACCAGGCGACCCAGCCGGCGAGAGTCAGGGGAGCCGCCGCGTGTTCGCCGTAGGACCCGACGCAGCGCCGGGCCAGGGCCCGCCACAGGCGCAGGGCGGAAGCGGCTGCCTCACCCTCCATCCATTCGGCCGCGCGGTCGCGGGTCGAACGGTCCTGGAGGCCGAGAATCAGCGTCGCCGCCTCGTCGTGTCCGAGCAGTTCGTCGTCGCGGAGATCCGTCATGAGCGTGCCGGAGACAGGCGGAGCCTCGGCCAGGCGGCGCATGATCCGCTCGGCCAGCTCCAGTGTCTCCTCGGCCACGTCCCCGCGGCTCGACTCGTCGAGGATCCTGGGGACCAGCGCCATGCTCGCGGTGTCCAGGGCGAGTTCCTGGTCCAGGGCGGCCGCGGTCTCCCAGGGCAGCAGCCTGGTCCGCAACTCGCGCAGCGTGCCCCGTACTTGAAGACCGGCGTAGGTGGCAGCGGCGGCCAGCACCGAGGTGCCGGGCAGGCCCATGGGGACGCCTTCGGGCGGGCAGCACGCCTCGTTCACGCAGCAGTACGACCAGAAGCGGCCGTCCGAGATGCACAGCGCCTCGATCACCGGCACGTCGAGGTGACCGCACTCGATCCGCAGTTTCTGGGCCAGCGGCCGCAACCGCTCCATGACCTGACGGCCCGACTCGCCCCTCCCCGGCTCCTGGCAGAGGTAGGCGACCATCTGCTCGGGCCGGGCCCCCCTGCGCTCGCTGCCCGTCACCAGACCGTGGGCCAACTGCTGGGCCACGGACGTCCAGTCGTCCGCGCTCGCCGGAATGCCGAGCCGGGCCCGGCCGCCGAACCGGCCGCGCCCGTCCCTGTCGTGCAGGGCGACCAGGACGATGCTGTCCTCGGGGCGGTACCCGAGCAGATAGGGCAGCGCGTCGGCCAGTTCGGCCGGAGTGCGCAGGGTGACCTGGTGGTCGGCGCCGTGGCCCTCGTAGGCGGTGCAGTCGGGTGCGCCGATTCCGTCGTAGGGTTCGCGACCGTCGTGTCCGGCGGCCTTGCCGTTTTCGGGGGATCCAGTGGTTTCGCCGTGGTTCGTCATGCCCCGACGATCTCGCGGATCCCGAAACTCCGCTTTGCCCTGTGGATAAGTCCGACCAGGGACACGCCAACTCGCCGACCGGCCACGGCTGCTGTGGCCGCAAGCGCCCGTGTCCGAGCGAAAACGCCCGGGCGGCACCGAACCCGCCGGCGCCGCCGGGGCGTTCCGCCCGGTTCACTCCGTTCGCAACGCCCGCGCAGTCCCCGTTCGTGCCGCCCAGCCCGCCGGGAGCAGGGCACCCGCTGCCGCGATGGCCAGGCCTCCCAGAGCGAGCAGAGCCAGCGTGCCCGTGTCGTAGACGTCCACCTCGGCGGCCGGGATGTTGGCGCCGACAGACCGGCCCATCGCGGGCACCACGAAGTGGTGCAGTGCCACGCCGAGCGGTACGCCGATGACGCCGGCCACCAGCCCGGTGGCGGTGACGGAAGTGAGCACCATGGCGACCGTCTGCCGGGGGCTCATCCCGAGGGCCTTGAACACCCCCAGGTCGTGGACCCGTTCGCGGGTGTCGAGCACCACTGTGTTGAGGACGCACAGGCAGGCCACGACCACCAGCATCGTCGTCAGCATCGCGATCAGGGACTGCATCACCATGATGACGGTCGACCTGTTGCCCTCGTCGGCGCTCATGGCCACCCCACCGATGTTCTCCAGCTTGGAGTTCAGCCCGTCCAGATAGTCGGCCTTGTCGGTGCCCTTGGCGAGTTCGACGGTGAAGTCGTCCGGCTTCACGTCGGGCACCAACTTCGCCACCGACGACGCGTCGGTGCGCACCGCCATGCCCTGGTCACCGAGGTCGAAGATCTCGCCGACCAGCTTCAGCCGTACGCTGCGCCCCTGGTCCGTCAGCGTCACGGT
Source organism: Streptomyces sp. NPDC047043 (assembly GCF_040644055.1). Lineage (NCBI taxonomy): Bacteria > Bacillati > Actinomycetota > Actinomycetes > Kitasatosporales > Streptomycetaceae > Streptomyces > Streptomyces sp. NPDC047043. Next base: position 87,344 of record NZ_JBEYVO010000023.1, on the reverse strand, counting down.
GTCCCCGACCTCGGCCCCGGTGGCCTGCAGGAAGCGGGACGGCGCCACCGCCTCGCCGGTCGCTGAGAACCAGCGTCCCGACACCATGTGCTGACCACTGCCGGCGGCGTCGCCGACGTACACCACCAGCGGGGTGCCGCCCTTGACGCCCGCGACGCTGACGTACGTCTTCCCGGTGCCGAAGTACGACGCCGTGCCGGACTGCGCACGGATCGCCGCCGCCACCTCGGCCGGGTCCGCCGGCTTCGGCGGCTGCGGGGTGTCCGTCGGCTCCGCGCCCGGAGCTCCGCTTCGCTCCGACGCCCCGGGCCGCCCCATGGTGCTGACCCTGACGTCGCCGAGCGAGTCCAGGTCGCCGTGCGTCTGGATCGCGACGAGCGAACTGCCCAGCCCCACCGCGAAGGTGACGGCGAGCGCGCCGAACCCCACGGCGGCCGCGGTGGTCGCCGCACGCGCCGGACGCGCGACCGGTCCCGCCAGGCCCAGGCTGAGGGGCCGCGGCACCGGCAGCCGGCCCAGCAGCCGCCGTACGTGCCGTCCTCGTCCCTCGTGCAGTGTGCGGCCGACGGCGATCGCCTCCGCGGTGCGCAGCCGGGCGGCGCGCATCGCCGGGCCCAGCGCGGCGGCCGCCACCAGGGCCAGCGCCGCTGCAGGCACCACCACGTCGATCCACAACGGGATGAGGATGCGGCCCGTGCCGTAGGCGGTCCCGACCTCGTCCAGCATCGGCACCGCCAGCAGGTTGCCGACGAGCACGCCCAGCAGTGCACCGACCGAGGCCGGGATCAGGGCCTGTCCGACGTACGCCCTGCCCACCTGCGCCGGGGTGAAGCCGAGTGCCTTCAGGATGCCGATACGGCGGGTGGCCGCGGCGACCGCGCCGCTGACCACGACGGAGATGATGAGCACCGACACGGCCAGTCCTATGAGCGCGAACGCGGACACGAACGGGATGAACGCCGCGGTGTTGTTGTCCGCGATCTGCTTCACGTCGAGCCACGACTGCGCACCGAGCAGCGCACCGCTCGGCAGCCCCGCGGAGACGGCCTTCTTCCCGGCCGCGACCGCCGCCCGGCTGCCGGCGTCGTCGAAGCGGTACAGCATCTGGTAGTCCGCGGCGGATCCGGCGAGTCGGTGCAGCTGTGCGGGCAGCACCCAGGCGTCGGCGCTCTGGCCGACCGACTCGGCGATCCCCGTCACGGTCAGCTCGGCGGGGCCGCCCGGGCCGGTGGCCGGCAGCCTGCTGCCCACCTTGACGGCAGGGACGACTGCGCCGGCCTCCAGTACGACCTCGCCGGATTTCGAAGCCCACCTGCCCTTGACGAGGTCCACCTCGTCCACCGGCTGCGCCGCCTTCGCGCGGCCGACCACCGTCATCGGCGGCGGGGAGTCCGCGGGCCCGCCTGTCCCGCCCAGCCGCAGCGAGGCCACGGGGAACGGGCCGGCGGCCGCCAACACGCCGTCGGCGTCCGCGGTGGCCGCCAGTCGGCTCGGCGACACCTTCGTTCCGTCGAACTCCGCGCTGAGATGCGCCCCTTGCTGTTTGGCGAACGCGTGGTCGAAGGGCGCCTGCGAGGCCACGAGCAGCCCGGCGCCGAGCACCGAGGCCGCCACCGCGAGCAGCGTCGTCAGCACCATCACCGCGGTCTGCACGCGGCGTCGGCCCACCCCCGCGCGCACCACCCGGCCGAGCGCACTGCCCTTGCCGGCCGGCCCGGTTCGGCGGTTCCGACCGCCGCCGGGCGGGTGCGCGGCCGGGGCCGGCTCTACCAGTCGAGTGCCCGCCGGTCCCGACGGTCCGAGGGCGCTCATCGGGCCACCTTCGGCACGCGCGCGTGCGCTGTGTCCCGGGCGACCCGTCCGTCGACCAGCTCGATGGTGCGGGTCGCGCACGCCTCCGCCAGCGACAGGTCGTGGGTGACGAGCACGATCGTCTGCCCGTCCTCGTTGAGGTCGCGCAACAGCGCCTGTACGTCCGCCCCCGACGCCGAGTCCAGCGCCCCGGTGGGCTCGTCGGCCAGCAGCAGCGCCGGACTGTTCATCAGCGCCCTGGCCACCGCGACCCGCTGCCGCTCGCCCCCGGACAGCCGGCCGGGGTACGCGTGCGCGTGCCGGGCGATTCCGAGACGGCCGAGCAGTTCGCCGGCGCGGGCCGCGGCCCGCGCGCGGGGCATGCCCGCGAGCTGGGCCGGCAGCAACACGTTGTCGGCGACGGTCAGGTCGTCCAGCAGATTGAAGAACTGGAAGATCATGCCGATCCAGGCCCTGCGGTACTTGGCGGACCCGGCCTCGGTCAGCTCGTCCACCCGCACCCCGGCGACCGTCACGCCGCCCTCGGTCGGCCGATCGAGCCCGGCGACCATGTTCAGCAGTGTCGACTTGCCGCTGCCGGACGGGCCCAGCACGGCGACCGCCTCGCCGACCAGCACGTCAAGCGTCAGCCCGGACAGCGCGGGCGGCCCCTCGTCGTACGCCTTGCTCACATTGCGCAGCTCGATGAGCGGCTCGGTCAGGTCCCTCACGGCTCTCCTCCAGATCGCCGGTCGCGTTCGTACCGGCGAAGCTAGGAGTGAGGGGTCCGGCGCCGCGTCGGCCGCGATGCCGAAGATCCCTACCGTGTACGGCGGATGCCCGACGGCCTCAACCCTGCGATGTAGTCGAGAGGTTGAGACGGACCCCCGCTGAGACGGATCCCCGATGTCAGACCCGCTTGCCACAATGAAGCGGTGAACGGATCAAGGCGGATCGTTCGATGGCCGGCACCCGCAAGGAGGCTGTGTACGGGCTTCGTCCAGTCGTACCGCACGCGCGGGCGCTCGTTGCTGCGCGCCACCGGCCTGCCGCCGCGGCGCTCACGCTGGACCTGGATCGCCGACCTGCTGATCGCCGTGGTGCTCGCGGTGGGTACGGTCTCCGCCGACCTTAATCGGTCGTACTACGAGGACCAGCCGCAGGTGCCGCGAGTCTCGGCCCCGTCCTTCCCCTCTGCCCCACGCCTCCCGGACCCGCCACGGCCCCCGGACACCCTGCCCTGGCCGCCGGTCGAGCACCGCCTTCCGCCCGCCGAGCCGTGGGAACTGACGCTCGCCGTGCTCTCCGCGGCCCCGCTGGCGCTGCGCCGGCGGTATCCGCTGGCCGTGTTCTGGACGGTGCTTGCCGCGACCTGGCTGTTCCACCTGGGCGTCATCACCGACGACTCGACCGTGTTCACCTTCGCGAGCGGGCTGATCGCGGCGTACAGCGCGGCGATGTACAGCCCGTACCGGGCGGCGGCGCTGGTGAGCGTGGCAGTGGGCGGTGTGGCGTTCGGCGCGCTGTCCCTGGTGCCGGAGATAAGCCGCGGCTTCATCCCGCTGCTGGTGCTGCTGCCCGTCGCGCTCGCCGCCAACGCGGTGCACGCGTGGCAGCAGCGGGGCCGCGCGCAGCAGGAGGCCACCCGGCGGGCTGTCGAGCGGGAACGCTCGCGCATCGCGCGCGAGTTGCACGACGTCGTCACCCACAACGTCAGCGTGATGACGATCCAGGCCGGCGCCGCGCGCAAGACCCTCGACACCTCCCCCGACCAGGCGCGCGAGGCGCTCCGGGCCGTCGAGGCGGGTGGCCGGGCCGCGCTGGCCGAGCTGCGGCATGTCATGGGCCTGCTGACCATGGCCTCGGGCGGATCGCATTCGGCCACGACCGCGGACCTGGCGCCGCAGCCGGGCCTCGGCCAGCTGGCGGCCCTGACCGGACGGGTCCGTGACACGGGCGTGCCCGTCGAGCTGACCGTCACCGGCACTCCGGGCCCGCTGCCCGCGGGCGTGGACCTCGCGGCGTACCGCGTGGTCCAGGAGGCGCTCACCAACGCCGTCAAGCACGCCGCGGGCGCAGCGGTCACCGTGACCGTGGAGCATGCGCCGGGCGAGCTGCGGGTGGCGGTCGAGGACACCGGCGGGAAGCGCCTCTCGCGCTTCGGAGGCAGCGGCCGCGGCCTCATCGGACTGCGCGAACGGCTCGCCGTGTACGGCGGTACTCTGTCGGCCGGCAGCCGCCCGCAGGGGGGCTTCGCGGTCCAGGCGATCATCCCGGTGGAGGTCGAGTGAGCACCGAGGCAGGGCGCGCCGACGACGGCGCCGGGCCGCCCCGGGTGGTGATCGCCGACGACCAGGCACTCGTCCGCACCGGCTTCCGGATGATCCTCGCCGCGGACGGCATCGAGGTCGTCGCCGAGGCTGCCGACGGCGAGGAGGCCGTTGCCGCCGTCCGCCGCACGCTCCCCGATGTCGTCCTGATGGACATCCGCATGCCGGGCACGGACGGTCTGGAGGCCACCCGCCGCATCCTCGGCCCGGACGCACCGCCGACCCGGCCGCGGATCATCATCCTCACGACGTACGACCTCGATCAGTACGTCTACGGGGCGCTCGCCATGGGCGCCAGCGGCTTCCTGCTCAAGGACGTCACTCCCGAGCACCTGTCCGCCGCCGTACGCCTGGTCCGCTCCGGCGACGCGCTGCTCGCACCGTCCATCACCCGCCGCCTCGTGGAGCGCTTCGCCACGCACACGGAGCACACGACCACGCTGCACCGCGACCTGTCCACGCTCACGCGAAGAGAGCTGGAGGTCCTCGAGTCCCTGGCCCGCGGCCTGAGCAACGCGGAACTGGCCGCCCGCCTCCACCTGAGCGAGGCGACGGTGAAGACGCACGTGACCCACATCCTCACCAAGCTCCAACTCCGCGACCGCGCCCAGGCGGTCATCGCGGCCTACGAGACCGGCCTGATCACCCCCGGCTCCACGGGCTCTCCGTCGCCGGGCTGACGGCCCGACGCCCTTCTACGGCGCCCTGCAGCCGAGCCCCGTCGGAACCTCAGCCGGCGGCAGCGAGGACCAGCGGAAGCACCTCTTCGCAGCCTGCCTTGCGCAGCAGGCGCGCGGCGACGGCGAGGGTCCAGCCGGAGTCGGTGCAGTCGTCCACGAGCAGCACGGGCCCCGGAGAGCGCGCCAGGGCACCGGCCAGCTCCTCGGACACGGCGAAGGCGCCGGACAGCGACTTGAGGCGTTGTGCGGAATTGCTACGGCGGGCCGCGTGCGCGCCGCCCGGCCCGGTGTACGTCAGGGTGCCCAGGAAGGGCAGACGTCCGACGGTCGCGATGCCCTCGGCGAGGGAACCGACCAGCTGCGGGCGGGCCAGGGACGGTACGGCCACGACCCCCACCGGCCGGGCGACGGCGTCCGGCCCGTCCGTCGCCCAACCGCCCGGCGAACGCGCCCAGTCGGCGAGGACCGCCACCGCGGCACGCAGGACGTCGTCGGGGACCGGACCGTCGGGCGCGTTCTCCGACAGCAGCGGGCGCAGCCGGTTGCCCCAGCCGATGTCCGAGAGCCGCCCCAGGGCACGCCCGGTGGAGCACTGTTCCTTGGCGGGGATACGGCCCTTCAGCTCGATGCCCAGCGCGGGCATCCCCGTCGGCCACATCCGCCGGGGCTCGATCTCCACGCCCGGGCGGTCCAGCTCCTTCGCCGCGCCCGTCAGCGTCTCCTGCGAGACCGAGGAGTCGACCCAGGCTCCCGCGCAGTTGTCGCACCGGCCGCAGGGCGCCGCACCCTCGTCGTCCAGCTGCCGGCGCAGGAACTCCATCCGGCACCGTGACGTGCCCACATAGTCCCGCATGGCCTGCTGCTCGGCCGCCCGCTGCCGCGCCACCCAGGCGTACCGCTCGGAGTCGTAGACCCAGTCCTGGCCCGTGGAGATCCAGCCGCCCTTCACGCGCTTGACGGCACCGTCCACGTCGAGCACCTTCAGCATGGTCTCCAGCCGGGTGCGCCGCAGGTCGACCAGGGCCTCCAGGGCCGGAACGGACAGCGGCCGTCCGGCGTCGGCGAGCGCGGCGAGGGTCTGGCGGACCTGTGCCTCGGGCGGGAAGGCCGTATCGGCGAAGTAGCGCCAGATCGCCTCGTCCTCCTTGCCCGGCAGCAACAGCACATCGGCATGCTCGACACCACGCCCCGCGCGCCCCACCTGCTGGTAGTAGGCGATCGGCGAGGACGGCGAACCGAGATGGACCACGAAGCCCAGGTCCGGCTTGTCGAAGCCCATGCCCAGCGCCGACGTGGCGACCAGCGCCTTGACCCGGTTCTCCTGCAGGTCGACCTCGGCCTGCAGCCGGTCGGCGTTCTCGGTCCGGCCCGTGTACGAGGCCACCTTGAAGCCCCGCTGCCGCAGGAAGGCGGTGGCCTCCTCGGCGGCGGCGACAGTGAGGGCGTAGACGATCCCGGAGCCCGGAAGCTCGTCCAGGTGCTCGGCGAGCCAGGCCAGCCGGTGCGCGGCGTCCGGCAGCCCGACCACGCCCAGCCGCAGGCTCTCCCTGTCCAGCGGACCGCGCAGCACCACGGCCTCGCTGCCACCGGTGCCCAACTGCTCGGCCACGTCCGCGGTGACCCGCGCATTGGCCGTCGCCGTCGTGGCCAGCACCGGAACGCCGGGGGCGAGCTCGGCGAGCATCGCCCGCAGCCGGCGGTAGTCGGGACGGAAGTCGTGCCCCCAGTCGGAGATGCAGTGCGCCTCGTCGACCACCAGCAGACCGGTGGTGGCCGCGAGCTTGGGCAGCATCTGGTCGCGGAAATCCACGGAGTTGAGGCGCTCCGGGCTGACGAGGAGTACGTCCGTCTCGCCGCGCTCGACCTCCTCGTGGATGGCGTCCCACTCCTCTGGGTTCGCCGAGTTGATGGTGCGTGCACGGATCCCGGCCCGCGCCGCCGCCTCGACCTGGTTGCGCATCAGCGCCAGCAACGGCGAGACGATCACCGTCGGACCCGAGCCGCGCCGCCGCAGCAGAGCGGTCGCGACGAAGTACACCGCCGACTTGCCCCACCCGGTGCGCTGCACCACCAGCGCCCGCCGCCGCTCCTCCACCAGGGCGGCCACCGCCCGCCACTGGTCCTCCCGCAGCCGCGCCGAGCCCGGCGGGGCGCCGACGAGCTCGGCGAGGATGGCATCTGCTTCGGTTCGGAGCTCCATCTCGTCCATACCCCCATGCAACCCGACGCCACTGACAATCGGCCACTTCACCGTGCGCGACAGAGAGCTCACGCGTCTGTCGGGCGTGGTCGGCGGCGCCTCGCGCACCCTGCCCGGTGCGCGCCTCTGGACCACCCGTGACCCAACGGTGTACGAACACGAGGTGAACGGTCGCCTCACGCGTCGCAGCTCGACGCACTGGGTAGGGATATAAACCGCAGACCATTAGATTCCGGTCAGTGGCCCCAATTGCTCGTTGCCGCATCCAAGTTCGACCGCAAGAATTGAACTCCGCTCCCCGCACGGCCCGTCCGTGGTCCGGTAGGGCTCTGCTGCGGTGCGCGCTCCCTCGAATCCATCCCCGCCCGCATTGTGGGCGCGTAGCCGAAGGGAGGACCGTGACCTTCGGATTCGCTCCGTCCTCCGCGGCATCCACGTCGACGTCTGCCGACCTGTCCGCCGCATCCGCCAACCCTCTCGCCCGCATGCTCGAACCAGCGGAGTGGGCCGCCGCGGGAATCCCCCTGCTGCGCAATCCCCGCGAGGTCGTCAGCGGACTCCATTCCCGGCACAGCCCGAGGTCGGCGACGGCGATCGTCGCCGTGCTCGATCCGGACGAACGACTACTGGCGAGCGCCTCGTTCACCCGCCGCCAGGCACCGGCCGACGGCTGGATGTTCCGCAACGCGCTGCTCTCCCAACTGCGCCGGGTCATCCCGCACGACCTGCGGCGCCGCACCCCGGTGCGCACCGCCGTGCTGCTCTACTGCCGTGACGGCGACGCGCGTTGGACCGAGGAGGACGGCGCGTGGATGTGGGGCCTGCGTGACGCCTGCACGCTGCACGGACTGCGCTGCGGGGCGTACATCACGCTGACCCGCGACGGCTGGCAGGTCCTCGGCGAGGGCCGGGGCGGCCGCCGCCCCAACGCGGACTCGTCGCCCGAGCCCTTCGGCATGTCCGAGGCGCCGCCTCCGCTGCCACGCACCGGCGGTGCCGCCTCGGAGGTCCTGCGCCGCGCGGCGGCCCGCTGAGAGCGCCCTCAGCCGCGTCGGCCGGCGCGCTCCCCTCGTACGCCTTCACGGCACACACGAGCAGGACGCGCGCCAACGACGGTCAGCAGAGCGGCACTTCACCCGCCGTCCCGCCCGCTCCACGACTGCCCGCCCCAGAGCGATCGACCCGCCCTGTACGCGCCCGCGCACACGGCAGCCCATGGGACCCACCCGCAAGAACTCCACGGCGGCCTCGTGTCACAGCATGGGAGCACGCGAAAACGCGCACGCACGGGCAGACCCGGAGGCCATCCGCGCACGCCGAAGCGCCCGCCGTACCGAAGCCACCGCAGCGGCGCCTTTGTCGCTCCGGCGTCCTCCGGGACGTACCGGAACGGACTCAGACGCCCGCGCCCAGTACCGAGTTGATCTGCTGCGGGTCGCCGCAGACGATCAGCAGGGCGCCGGCCCGGGTCAGGGCCAGCGGCAGGGCGGTGGCGGCGGCCTCGTCGGGACCGCCGTTGACGGCGACCACGACCACGGGACGCGTGACGGCGCGACCGGCGACAGAGGCGTCCGCGTAGAAGACGTCGTCGCCCGCGTCGTGCTGCGCCCAGTAGGCGGTTTCACCGAAGGACAGCTCGTGGGCGGCCCACGGGTGCTGTTCGCCGGTGGTGATCACCAGGACGTCGCCGGGGGCACGGCCGGAGTCCAGCAACAGGTCCACGGCTTCCTCGGCGGCGTCGAGCGCACCTTCCGCCGACGCCGGGATCAGCTGGATCTGCGGGGTCGCAGTCGCGACCGGAGCAGCCGGGCCCGCGGGTCCGGGCTTGGCCGCGACCGTGTCGCGCGACGTACGTTGCACCGGCGGCGTGGGCCGGTGCGGACCAGGACGACCGGGACGCGGCGGAGCCGCGGGACGGGGACCGGGTACGGGGCGAGGGGTCGGCGCGGTGCGGCCACTGGCCGGAGTGGCGCGGGGACCCTGGGCACTCTCGTGAATCTGAGGCTCCTCGGGAATGAGAGGCATGAGCTGATGTTTATCAAACGTTGGTGCGGCTCGCGTCAGCGGGTGGCACATGAGTGCGAGCGGAATCGTCAGAAGTCGAAGCCGAGCTGACCCTCGATCTCCGGAACGCTTCCGTCCGCCCAGCTGCGGACCTTCTTGAGATGCCGCCACTGGGGCAGCGCATCAAGATACGCCCACGACAACCGGTGGTACGGGGTGGGCCCCCGGACCTCCAGCGCGGCCTTGTGCACGGGCGACGGATACCCGGCATTGTCCGCAAAACCGAAGTCTGCATGGTCGATACCCAGTTCGGCCATCATTTTGTCGCGCTGAACCTTGGCGATCACCGAAGCCGCCGCCACGGCGACGCACGACTGGTCACCCTTGATGACCGTACGGACCTTCCAGGGCGTGCCGAGATAGTTGTGCTTCCCGTCGAGGATCACCGCGTCTGGCCGGACCGGCAGGGTCTCCAGGGCGCGCACCGCCGCCAGGCGCAGGGCCGCCGTCATGCCCAGGTCGTCGATCTCCTCCGGGGAGGCATGACCGAGGGCATACGAGGTCACCCACTGCTGCAGCACCCCGGCGAGAACCGTGCGCCGCTTGACGGTGAGCAGCTTGGAGTCGGTGAGGCCATCGGGCGGCCGGCGCAGCCCGGTGACCGCCGCGCAGACGGTGACGGGGCCGGCCCAGGCACCGCGCCCCACCTCGTCGACACCGGCAATGATCTTCGCTCCGGTCGTGGCGCGGAGGGAGCGCTCGACGGTGTGAGTCGGTGGTTCGTACGGCATGGCGCCTTTAGCGTACGCCCCGCCGATCACCCGGCGACACCCCGGCTTCCCAAAGTGCCGCCACGGCCGCCGCGTCCCGCGCTCAGCCCCCGCTCGGCCGCAGCAGCGGAACCATCAACTGGTCGATCATCTCCTCGAGATCACGGTCCCCCCATTCGCTCCCGCACATCTTGGAGCGGTACATCATCATGGCCGGAATGGCGTCGAACACATAGCTGTTCGCGGCGTCGGACCGCACCTCGTTCCGCTCTATTCCTCGGGCGATGACCTCCCGGAGCAGCTTGACGGTGGGCTCCACGATCCCGTCGAAGATCACGCTGTGGAAGCGCTCCGCCTGGGTCGGGTCGCATTCGTGAATCACCGCACGGACGGCGAAACCGGGACGCGAGAACATCGCCTCGCGCGCCTGCCGGCACAGCTGAAGGAGGTCTTCGCGGACGCTGCCCAGATCGGGCACCCCCTCGAAGCGCGGCAGCCCGGCCTGCAGTGCGTCGGCGACGAGGTCCTCCTTGGACGGCCAGCGGCGGTAGACCGCAGCCTTGCCGGTCTGGGCGCCGGCGGCGACACCCTCCATGGTGAGGCCGTTCCAGCCGACCGTACTGAGCTGTTCCAGGGCGGCATCGAGGATCGCGCGTTCGAGCACGGCGCCGCGCCGACGGAGGGAGGCCGCCTGAGCGGGGGCGGCCGTCCAGCGCGAGGTAACCATCTGAGTGTCTCCAGCGAGCAAAGGGAGCGGGGATTTCAGGGGAGAGGGGCAAGTCGCGCGGCAGCAACGGGGGATTCGCCGCACGACACCAATCTAAGTGAACGCTTGCGTTCACTATCCAGGACTCACTACGGTTGACGCGACAGTGAACGCGAGCGTTCACTAAGGCTCTTGTGGGGGACCCATAGTGACAACCTCTCAGTTGATCAAGGAACAGAAACCAGGTGCGGCTCGCCGGGAGGGACATCCCGGTGTCGCGCTCGCAGTCATCGCGGCCTGCCAACTCATGGTGGTCCTCGACGCGACGATTGTGAACATCGCGCTCCCGCACATTCAAGACGCTCTGAAGTTCAGCACCACCGACCTCACCTGGGTCGTCAGCGCCTACACGCTCACCTTCGGCGGCCTGCTGCTTCTGGGCGGCCGGGCCGGTGACATCCTCGGCCGCCGCCGGGTCTTCATGACCGGCATCCTGCTGTTCACCGTGGCCTCGCTGCTCGGCGGACTCGCCCAGGAGCCATGGCAGTTGCTGGCGGCACGCGTCCTGCAGGGCATGGGTGGCGCAATCGCGTCGCCGACGGCGCTGGCGCTGATCACCACGACGTTCCCCGAAGGCCCCGAGCGCAACCGGGCATTCGGCGTCTTCGCCGCGGTCTCCGCGGGCGGCGGCGCGATCGGGCTGCTCGCGGGCGGCATGCTCACCGAGTGGCTCGACTGGCGCTGGGTGTTCTTCGTCAACGTGCCGATCGGTGTCGTGATCATCCTGCTCGCCCCGCTCTACATCAGCGAGTCCGACCGGCACACCGGCCGCTTCGACATCGCGGGCGCCGTGACCTCGACGGCCGGCATGGCGGCCCTCGTCTACGGCTTCATCCGCGCGGCGGACGAGGGCTGGCGGGACAGCCTGACCATCGGGTCCTTCGGCGCCGCCGTCGTCCTGCTGGTGGCCTTCGCCCTGATCGAGTCCCGGGCCAAGGAGCCGATCACGCCGCTGCGGATGTTCGCCGACCGCAACCGCTCGGGCACGTACGTGATCATGCTGAGCCTGGCCGCGGCGATGTTCGGGATGTTCTTCTACATCGTGCTCTTCGTGCAGAACGTACTGGGCTACACCCCGATCCAGGCGGGACTCGCCTTCCTGCCGGTGACAGTCGTGATCGCGCTCGGCGCGGGTCTGTCCCAGCGGTTCCTGCCGGTGCTCGGACCCAAGCCGTTCATGCTCACCGGCTCGGCTCTCGCGGTGATCGGACTGGCCTGGCAGACCCTCATCAGCTCCGACAGCTCCTACGCCGGCGGGGTGCTCGGGCCGATGCTCGTGTTCGGCTTCGGCATGGGCCTGAACTTCGTGACGCTGACGGTGACCGCGGTCTCCGGTGTCGCCCAGCACGAGGCGGGTGCAGCCTCCGGGCTGCTCAACGCGACGCAGCAGGTGGGCGGTTCGCTCGGTCTGTCCATCCTGACGACGGTGTTCGGCTCGGCCAGCAAGGACGAGGCGGAGAAGCAGTTGCCGAAGTTCCTGGCAAACGGTTCGGCAGAGCAGAAGGCAGAGTTCGCCAAGACGCACCAGCTTCCCGGCAGTTGGGGGCACGAGGTGCTCACTCAGGGCATCTCGACGGGCTTCGTCGCGGCGGCGGCCATGGCCGTACTCGCCCTCGGCACGGCCTGGTTCGTCATCCGGGTCCGCAAGAGCGACCTGGAGGCGCTCGCCGGAACGGCGGGACCGGCGGTCGGCTGACCCGACCCCGCCCGCACAGGGCTGCGGATGACCGGACCGGGTCCAGGGGACCGACGGCGAGGATGCCGGCCCGGCCATCCGCACACTCCCGGCACTGCATGAAGACACCAACCGCATGGCCCCCCAGGGCTCTCGCCCAGCACTTGTGTGTACCGACGCGCACGCAGCACGTCCGACACCACACACAACGGACGGGTGGTCACGCAGAGTTCCCGGCGAACACAGAGAGTTTCCAACGGCTGCACTTCAGGCCCTCCGCGGGGTCACAAGCCGCTCAGGCAGGCGTCACCCGGGTGTTGGGCGCCCACTCCGGCAGGGCCTCCGCCCGCTCCGCCCACTCGGCCGGCGGCATGCCCGCCTTCCCGGACGCGATCACACCACCCACGATGGCGCAGGTGGTGTCCACGTCACCGCCGACCTGGGCGGTCGTCCAGAAGGCCTGCTCGTAGTCGCCGAGGGCCCGTGCCGCCGACCAGAGCGCGAAGGGCACGGTGTCATGGGCCGTCGTACGCCGTCCGCAGCCCAGCACGGCCGCGACGGTGCCGGCATCGGCGTAGTCGAGCATGTCCCGGGCGCGCCGCAGTCCCGCGCCGACGGCGCTCTTGGGGACGAGTGCGACGACACCGTCGAGGAGCGCCTCGGGGCTCGGCGGGTCGCCGGGGGCACCGGCCAGCGCGGCGGCCGCTGCGACGGCCATGGCGCCCACGACGGCCTCCCGGTGCTGGTGCGTGGGGTAGGCGGAGATCTCCGCCTGATGGGTCGCCTGCTCCGGGTCGTCCGCGTACCAGGCGCCCAGCGGGGCGATCCGCATCGCCGCGCCGTTGCCCCACGACCCCTGTCCGTTGAACAGCTCGGCAGCGAGCTCGCGCCAGTCGCCGCCCTCCCGGACCAGGCGCAGCAGGCGGTTGACGGCGGGGCCGTACCCCCGGTCGAAGTCGTGGTGGTGGGCGAAGGAGTGCGCGAGGGCGTCCTGGTCGATGCGATGGTGGGCGGCCAGGACGGCGACCACGGAGCAGGCCATCTCCGTGTCGTCCGTCCACTGCCAGGGCCCGGGCGGCAGCTCGCGGCGCTTCAGCAGCGGGTAGTTCGCCGGCACGAAGTACTGCGAGCCCAGTGCGTCCCCCACCGCCAGTCCGCGCAGGCTGGCCAGGGCGCGCTCCAGGCGCCCGTCGGAGGAGGAGTCAGGGGTCATTGCTCTGCCACTCTATCGGGTGATCCCGTACGGTTCCGGATCTCGCCAGCGCTCGAAGGGCCGGTCGAGGGCGTACTTGCCGTCGTCCCCGAGAACGAGCATCCGCATCTCCGCGTTCCCCGGATTCGACAGCGACTCGAATTCCGCGACCGTCCAGTGGAACCAGCGCATGCAGAACAGCCGCATGGCCAGGCCATGGGTCACCAGCAGCACGTTCGGCGGGTGGTCGGGGGCCTCGAAGCTGCGGAAGAGGCTCTCCAGGAAGCCGCCGACGCGGTCGTACACGTCGGCGCCGGACTCGCCCTGGGCGAAGCGGTAGAAGAAGTGGCCGTACGCGTCCCGGTAGGCCTTCTGCAGGCGCACGTCGTCGCGGTCCTGCCAATTCCCCCAGTCCTGCTCGCGCAGGCGGGGCTCCTCGCGCACCCGTATGAGCTCGGGGTCGAGGTGGAAGGCCTGCAGGGTCTCGTGCGTGCGGCGGTACGGGGACACGTACACGCTGACGCGTTCGCGGCCGAAGACCTCGCGGAGCCTTTTGCCGGTCTCCTCGGCCTGCTCCCGGCCGCGCTCGGTCAGCGCGAGTGCGTGGTCGGGTTCACGCTCGTAGACGGTGTCATCAACATTGCCCGTTGACTCCCCGTGACGGACAAGGACGATGCGCCGTGGTCGTGCCATGCCAAGACCCTAGATCGGGTGACGGCTGATCGAGCACTCGTACGGGCTCCATACGGCGTAGGTCACACACTTCCTGCACCGCAGGCCACACCAGGGCGCACGGTTAACGCGTTCCGATGTCATACCGTCCAGGTCGATTCCAGCTCGACGATGTCGCCCGTGAGGGCTGCGACGTCCGCCTCCGTCTGAGCCCGCAGGGCGAGTCGTTCCACGCGCTCCGTGCGGTATTTGCCGTGTTCGGCGGCCGACCGCCACATCGACAGCACCAGGAACTCGTGCCCCGGGGCCTCGCCGAACAGCCCGCGGATCATGCCCGGTGAGCCGGCCATGGCGGGGTTCCAGACCTTCTCCTGCATCAGGGTGAAGTGCTCGGCGCGATCCTCGTGGACGCGGCAGAGGGCGACCCGCAGCAGGTCGGCGTCCGTGAAACGCGGTTCGAAGCCGGTCTTCACGTCGAAGCGGTAGTCGAAGAGCTTGACCTGGGCGTCCTTGAACGTGCCGGACTGGGCGGCCGCCAGCCGATCGTGCGAGCGGGCCATGAAGGAGTCGTAGAAGGCACGGCTCTCCCAGAACGCGAAGATGTGTGCCACTCCTGGCCGTCCCCGGCTCCAGCCACCGCCTTGTCCCCGAAACCCCGGCTCCCCCAGAAGCCCCGCCCACTTTCGCTGCCCCCGCTCGAAGCCGCGGCGGTCCACCACGGTGCAGCGAATCCACTTGACCAGCACCGCGCCATGGTAAGGCCACGGAGCGTGGCGCCGGTCACTCTCCGCCGAACAGCTCTGCCGCACACGTACACGCGCGCGTGGCAGGATGGACAACCGGCCTTGTCCGCCCGGCAGTTAGGGCCGCGGAAGGGGCACAGGGGAACGGGGAAGGGGAACTGTGGTGAACGGCCTCAACAAGGGGATCCGCAAGGTCGAAGTCGCACTGAAGTGGGACCCGAGTCCGGCGGGGCAGCCGCCCACCGATCTGGACATCGTGGCCGCCACCTATGTGGCAGGCGATCCGTACGGCGATCCCGCCTATGTGGTGCACTTCGACAGCCGCTCCCCCGACGGCACCATCTACCTCAACCGGGACAGCAAGGACGGCAAGGGCTTCGGCTGGGACGAGGTCATGACACTGGAGCTCGACCGGCTCGGCGACCGGTACGCGCGCGTGGTGGTCGGCGTCGTCATCCAGCAGCGCTCGGCGCAGCGGACGTTCGTCAGCGTCCTCAACCCGGGGCTGCGCATCCGCGAGGGCTACACCGTCCTGGCCGAGGACGAATTCGGCGATGTCCTCGGGGCAACGGCGGCGACCGTGGGCGAGTTCGTGCGCGACAACTCCGGCGGCTGGAACTTCCACCCCGGCATCCACGGCTTCGAGGACGACCCGGCGACGTTCACCAGGACCATGGGGCGGGCGCAGCAGCCCTGACGGGCGGCTCTACGGCGAGGAGGGGCACCGACGCGTGGTCGGCGCCCCTCCTCAGGGACTGTCTGTCAGGCGGGGCGTGCCCCTGCCCGGGTCAGCTGCAGCCGCTGGTCGAGCCGCAGCCCTCGCAGATGTAGCAGGAACCGGCCCGCTGCATCTTCGTTCCGCAGGAGAAGCACAGCGGGGCGTCGGCCTGAATGCCCAGCTGCATCTCCACCAGCTCGGCGCTGGTGTGGGCCTGCTTCGGAGCGGGCTTGGCCGCCTCGACCTCGGCACGCGGCGTGGCGACCGCCTTCAACTCCTGGGCGCGCGGCGCCGACTGGGCCAGACCCTCGACGTCGACCTCGTCCTCGGACGGCTCGTACGAACCGGTCTCCAGGTGACGCTGGCGCTCGTCGGCGGAGTGGATGCCGAGCGCGGAGCGCGTCTCGAAGGGCAGGAAGTCCAGCGCCAGGCGGCGGAAGATGTAGTCGACGATCGACTGCGCCATCCGCACGTCCGGGTCGTCCGTCATACCGGCCGGCTCGAAACGCATGTTGGTGAACTTCGAGACGTACGTCTCCAGCGGCACGCCGTACTGGAGGCCGACGGAGACCGCGATGGAGAAGGCGTCCATCATGCCCGCGAGGGTCGAGCCCTGCTTGGACATCTTCAGGAAGACCTCGCCGAGACCGTCGTCCGGGTAGGAGTTGGCGGTCATGTAGCCCTCGGCGCCGCCGACCGTGAAGGACGTCGTGATGCCGGGACGGCCCTTCGGGAGGCGCTTGCGGACCGGGCGGTACTCGATGACCTTCTCGACCGTCTCGCGGATGGTCGCCTCGGCCTTCTCCGTGACCTCGGCCTTCTCCTTCTCCTTGGTCTTGGCGGAGAGCGGCTGGCCGACCTTGCAGTTGTCGCGGTAGATGGCGAGCGCCTTGACGCCCATCTTCCAGGCCTCGAAGTAGATCTCCTCGACCTCCTCGACAGTCGCCGACTCCGGCATGTTGACCGTCTTGGAGAGCGCACCGGAGATCCACGGCTGGATCGCGGCCATCATGCGGACGTGGCCCATCGCGGAGATGGAGCGCTCGCCCATGGCGCAGTCGAAGACCTCGTAGTGCTCGTGCTTGAGGCCCGGCGCGTTGACCACATTTCCGTGCTCGGCGATGTGGGCGACGATCGCCTCGATCTGCTCCTCCTGGTAGCCCAGGCGGCGCAGGGCCTGCGGCACGGTGCCGTTGACGATCTGCATCGAGCCGCCGCCGACGAGCTTCTTGAACTTGACCAGCGCGAGGTCGGGCTCGAGACCGGTGGTGTCGCAGGACATCGCCAGACCGATGGTGCCGGTCGGGGCGATGACGGAAGCCTGGGAGTTACGGAAACCGTTCTTCTCACCGAGACGCAGCACGTCCTGCCAGGCCTCCGTGGCGGCGGCCCAGATCGGCGTGTCCAGGTCGTCCATGCGGACGGCCTTGGTGTTCTCGTCGGCGTGCTGCTTCATCACCCGCAGGTGCGGTTGCGAGTTGCGGGCGTAGCCGTCGTACGGGCCGACGACCGCGGCGAGTTCGGCGGAGCGCCTGTACGACGTGCCGGTCATCAGGGAGGTGATGGCGCCGGCGAGGGCGCGGCCGCCGTCCGAGTCGTACGCGTGGCCGGTCGCCATCAGCAGGGCGCCGAGGTTGGCGTAGCCGATGCCGAGCTGGCGGAACGCGCGCGTGTTCTCGCCGATCTTCTGGGTCGGGAAGTCCGCGAAGCAGATGGAGATGTCCATCGCGGTGATGACGAGCTCGACGACCTTCGCGAAGCGCTCGACGTCGAAGGACTGGGTGCCCTTGCCGTCGTCCTTCAGGAACTTCATCAGGTTCAGCGAGGCGAGGTTGCAGGACGTGTTGTCCAGGTGCATGTACTCGCTGCAGGGGTTCGAGCCGTTGATACGGCCGGACTCCGGGCAGGTGTGCCAGTGGTTGATGGTGTCGTCGTACTGGATGCCCGGGTCGGCGCAGGCCCAGGCGGCCTCGGCCATCTTGCGGAACAGGGCCTTGGCGTCGACCTCCTCGATGACCTCGCCGGTCATGCGGGACGTCAGGCCGAACTTGCCGCCCGTCTCCACGGCCTTCATGAACGTGTCGTTCACACGGACCGAGTTGTTGGCGTTCTGGTACTGGACGGACGTGATGTCGTCGCCGCCCAGGTCCATGTCGAAGCCCGCGTCACGCAGGGCGCGGATCTTCTCCTCTTCCTTCACCTTGGTCTCGATGAAGTCCTCGATGTCGGGGTGGTTGACGTCGAGGATGACCATCTTGGCGGCGCGGCGGGTGGCGCCACCGGACTTGATCGTTCCTGCGGAGGCGTCGGCACCGCGCATGAAGGAGACCGGACCGGAGGCGTTGCCGCCGGAGGACAGCAGCTCCTTGGAGGAGCGGATGCGGGAGAGGTTCAGGCCGGCGCCCGAACCGCCCTTGAAGATCATGCCCTCTTCCTTGTACCAGTCGAGGATCGACTCCATGGAGTCGTCGACGGCCAGGATGAAGCAGGCCGAGACCTGCTGGGGCTGCGGCGTACCGACGTTGAACCACACGGGGCTGTTGAAGCTGAAGATCTGGTGCAGGAGGGCATACGCCAGCTCGTGCTCGAAGATCTCGGCGTCGGCGGGCGAGGCGAAGTACTTGTAGTCCTCGCCGGCCTTCCGATACGTCTTCACGATGCGGTCGATCAGCTGCTTGAGGCCGGTCTCGCGCTGCGGGGTGCCGACGGCACCGCGGAAGTACTTGCTGGTGACGATGTTGACCGCGTTCACCGACCAGAAGTCGGGGAACTCGACGCCACGCTGCTCGAAGTTGACCGAGCCGTCGCGCCAGTTGGTCATGACGACGTCACGACGCTCCCACTGGACCTCGTCGTACGGGTGCACGCCGGGGGTGGTGTGGATGCGCTCGATACGCAGTCCCTTGGTGGCCTTGGCGCCCTTGGCTCGGGAACCTCGTGCCGGACCGCTCGCCGTCTCTGTCATGCCGCCTCCCTGTACGGGCTAAAACGCCCTGAAGTGCCCCGATGTTCCCGTGGCACGGTGATGTGTCGTGTGTTGCGGGCATCTCTCGCTGCCGCCCGCAACAGGTCTTCGGTCGCCGCCCCGCGGCCGGATCCGGGGTCTCCGCCCGGTTCCGGCCCGCCGGTCAGTCGGCGGCGTGGGCGGGCTCGGGAACCTGAACAGTCCCCCCGGACCCGCGGTCGTCCTCCTGGCTCCCCGCGACAGCGTCCTCGCGATCGTCGTCGTCCGCGGCGGCGCGTCGCTCCCCCGCCCTGAGTTCCGCGATCGCGGCCTCGAAGTCCTCGAGCGAGTCGAACGCCCGGTAGACGGAGGCGAATCGCAGATACGCGACGAGGTCGAGCTCCTGCAACGGGCCGAGTATGGCCAGCCCCACGTCGTGGGTGGTCAGCTCGGCGCTTCCGGTGGCCCGCACCGCCTCCTCGACCCGCTGGCCGAGCTGGGCGAGTGCGTCCTCGGTGACAGGCCGCCCCTGGCATGCCTTGCGCACGCCATTGATGACCTTGGTACGGCTGAAAGGCTCGGTAACTCCGGACCGCTTGACCACCATGAGCGAACACGTCTCCACGGTCGTGAAACGACGGGAGCAGTCCGGACACTGGCGGCGCCTGCGGATCGACGTGCCGTCATCGGTCGTACGGCTGTCGACGACACGGCTGTCGGGGTGCCTGCAGAAGGGGCAGTGCATGAATTCCCAACCCTCCTCACAGCAGACTCAATAGCCTCGCTGGGCCTCATGGGCCCCTCGAAGCAGCCCCAAGCATAGGCGATCGCCAGGAGCCTGAAGACCCGGGGGACCACAACTTCTGGGCTGCTGTTGAAATCCAACCACTAGATGTGGGGATTGGCCCATACATACACGCCACCCGCGCGTGTCGCGGGCGTATTGGCATGTGCCACGCGTCCGCGCCGCAGCACGAATGCCCAGGTGCACAGCCGTACCGTTGCGGCACATGCGGAGATACCGTGGGCGCCACAGGGAGAGGACGTGGGGCTCCCGAAGAGATGGGAGCCGGTGCCCGGTTGACGGGATGCCGGATGGCAGACTGAGGCAATAACCCACGAGGTCACCACCCCGGCGGTGAAGAGTACAACAATGAGCGCTTTTGTCCGCCAGGGACCGCGTTAGCCATACACCCAGACACATGATCAAGTCAGGCGATCCGCGTTTTTTCAC
Source organism: Streptomyces sp. NPDC047043 (assembly GCF_040644055.1). Classification (NCBI taxonomy): domain Bacteria; kingdom Bacillati; phylum Actinomycetota; class Actinomycetes; order Kitasatosporales; family Streptomycetaceae; genus Streptomyces; species Streptomyces sp. NPDC047043. The sequence goes on along the minus strand of NZ_JBEYVO010000023.1, from coordinate 67,625 downwards.
TCGAACGTGTGTTTGGCGCAACCTTTCGAAAGCAACTACCGTTGTCCAGCAGGGAGACCATCGAGAGGGGCCGACGTGACCACCACCGCAGACAGTGCCACCATCACTGCCCAGGACCGCTCCCAGGGCCGACTCGAGCCGGTGCATGCGATGAACGAAGCCGTGAATCCCGAGGGGCACAAGCGCTCCCTACCGGGCCGACCTCCAGGCATCCGGGCGGACAGCTCCGGACTCACCGACCGACAGCGCCGGGTCATCGAGGTCATCCGGGACTCCGTGCAGCGGCGCGGCTACCCGCCGTCGATGCGCGAGATCGGCCAGGCGGTCGGCCTCTCCAGCACCTCCTCCGTGGCACACCAACTGATGGCACTGGAGCGCAAGGGCTTCCTGCGCCGCGACCCGCACCGCCCGCGCGCGTACGAGGTGCGCGGCTCCGACCAGGGCGCCTCGGTGCAGCCCACGGACACCGCCGGCAAGCCCGCCGCGTCGTACGTCCCGCTGGTCGGCCGGATCGCCGCCGGTGGTCCGATCCTCGCCGAGGAGTCGGTCGAGGACGTCTTCCCTCTCCCCCGCCAACTGGTCGGTGACGGCGAGCTGTTCGTGCTGAAGGTCGTCGGCGACTCGATGATCGAGGCCGCGATCTGCGACGGCGACTGGGTCACGGTCCGCCGCCAGCCCGTCGCCGAGAACGGCGACATCGTCGCCGCGATGCTCGACGGCGAGGCCACCGTCAAGCGCTTCAAGCGCGAGGACGGCCATGTCTGGCTCCTCCCGCACAACTCGGCGTACGAGCCGATCCCCGGCGATGACGCGACCATCCTCGGCAAGGTGGTGGCGGTGCTGCGGCGCGTGTGACGGCTGCTGCGGGCGGTTCCTCGTGGGTACCGCCCCCTGACCGGGCCCCGGGACCCCTGCGCCGGTTCCGGGGCCCTGTGCTGTCCGGGTCCCGGTGGCGCGCGATGTGGGACTAGGGGGCTGGTCTGACGCGGTGGCGCGTCAGAAAAGCCCCCTAGTCACTCGACTTCCGCTTCAGCCTTCTTAGCCATCGCGTCGATCGCGGCGAGCGACTTCCGGACCTGATTACGGTCCGTCGTGTACCAGAAGTCCGGCAGTGACGCCTTGAGATAGCTGCCGTACCGGGCCGTGGCCAGCCGCTGATCGAGTACGGCGACCACGCCTCGGTCACCCGACGCGCGCACGAGACGGCCGGCGCCCTGGGCCATGAGGAGCGCGGCGTGGGTGGCGGCGACCGCCATGAAGCCGTTGCCTCCCGCGTCCTCCACCGCCTTCTGACGGGCGCTCATCAGGGGGTCGTCGGGACGCGGGAACGGGATCTTGTCCATGACGACCAGCTGGCAGCTGGGGCCGGGCACGTCGACGCCCTGCCAGAGCGAGAGCGTCCCGAAGAGGCAGGTCTTGGGGTCGGCCGCGAAGTTCTTGATCAGCTCGCCGAGCGTCTCCTCGCCCTGGAGGAGGATCGGGAACTCCGGGATACGGGAGCGCAGTTCCTCCGCGGCGAGCTGCGCGGCCCGCATGGAGGAGAAGAGGCCGAGGGTGCGTCCGCCGGCCGCCTGGATCAGTTCCGTGAGCTCGTCCAGCATGTCCGCGCGGTCGCCTTCGCGCGCGGGGCGCGACAGGTGCTTGGCGACGTAGAGGATGCCCTGCTTCGGGTAGTCGAAGGGCGAGCCGACGTCGACGCCCTTCCACTGCGGGAGGTCCTCGCCCTCGGTGCCCTCGGGGGCGAGTCCGAGGGAGGCGCCGACGCCGTTGAAGTCGCCGCCCAGCTTCAGTGTCGCCGAGGTCAGGACGACGGAGCGGTCCGCGAAGAGCTTCTCCCTCAGCAGGCCCGACACCGACATGGGGGCGACGCGCAGGGAGGCGCCGAAGCGGTCGTGGCGCTCGTACCAGACGACGTCCCATTCGGAGCCGTTCGTGATCCGCTCCGCAACGTCGTGCACCGACTCCACGGACGCCAGCGCCTGCTTGCGGACCGCGTCCTCGTCCTGGACGGACTTGTCGCGGGTCGCGCCGATCGCGGAGATCACCGTACGGCAGGCATCCCGCAGCGCCATAAGTGCGTAGCCGAGGTCCTCCGGGATCTCCTCCAAGCGGCCCGGCAGGGCCAGCTCCATCAGCCGCTCGAAGCCCTCGGCGGCGGTCTGGAGCTGGTCGGCGGCCTTCTCGTTCGCCAGCTTCGCGGCACGCCGCACCGCGCGGTTGACCTGGCCCGGCGTGAGTTCTCCGGTGGCAACCCCTGTGACCCGGGAGACCAGTTCGTGCGCCTCGTCGACGATCAGCACCTCGTGCTGCGGGAGGACCGGGGCGCCCTCGATGGCGTCGATCGCGAGCAGCGCGTGGTTGGTGACCACGACGTCGGAGAGCTTGGCGCGCTCACGGGCCAGCTCGGCGAAACACTCGGCGCCGTACGCGCACTTCGACGCGCCCAGGCACTCGCGGGACGAGACCGACACCTGTGCCCAGGCCCGGTCGGAAACGCCGGGGGTGAGATCGTCTCGGTCGCCCGACTCGGTCTCGTCCGCCCAGTCGCGCATCCGCAGCAGGTCCTGGCCCAGCTTGCTGGTGGGTGCGGCTGCCTCGAACTGGTCGAAAAGCCCCTCCTCCTCGTCCTGCGGGACCCCCTCGTGGAGGCGGTGCAGACACAGGTAGTTCGACCTGCCCTTGAGCATCGCGAACTCCGGGCGGCGGCGAAGCAGAGGGTGCAGCGCATCGACCGTGCGCGGCAGGTCCCGCTCCACGAGCTGACGCTGCAGGGCCAGGGTGGCGGTGGCCACGACGACTCTCTCCCCGTGCGCGAGCGCGGGCACGAGGTAGCCCAGCGACTTTCCGGTGCCGGTGCCGGCCTGGACGAGCAGATGGGAGCCGTCGTCGATCGCCTCCGCGACGGCTTCGGCCATGGTCACCTGGCCAGGGCGCTCCGTGCCGCCGACGGCAGTGACGGCAGCATGCAGGAGTTCGGGGAGTGAGGGCTTCGTCATAGCGCGACCACCCTACGGCCCGGCACTGACAAACGGGTGATCAAAGCAGGTGAGGGGTGAGATCAAGACCGGGTGCTGCACGGTCTTGACGGGTTTGGATCAGTTGGGATCGGTTGCGGCGGGGAGGGGGAGCTGGTTCGGGGGCGGACAAGAGTTCCGAATCCGGCTTGACCGAGGGCTCCGGAACCGGCTTGCCGGAAGGCTCCGAACCCGGTTCGGCGGCGGTGGAAATTCCATTGTCGGAGGTGGGAACCGGACCGGCGCGGGCGGTGTACCAAAAGTGACGAAGCTGCGGCAGGGCGTCACAGCAGATCGCGCAGGGACCGGTCTCGGACCATGAGGGCGGCCCGCTTGGCGGGCAGGTCGACCTCGGCGGAGAACCGGAAGCCAGCGCTCAGGAAGGCGGCTACGGAGGGGGTGTTGCGAAGGTCGGGTTCCGCGACGACGCGTGCGCAGGCAGGCCGTTTGTCGAGCGCGAGGTCGGCCACGGCTCTGAGGAGCGTGCTGCCGAGCCCACGCCCGCGGTCGGCGACACGGCCGATGAGGAGGTGGATTCCGGTGTCATGAGGTCGAGCGGGATAGTGGCGGGCCAGTGGGTCGAGGTCCGCCCGGTAGATCTCCCAGTAGCTCATCGGTGTGCCCTCCAGCGCCCCGAGGCAGGGAACGCTGCGTCCGTCGCCGGTGAGCTGAGTCCGTAGGTGCTCTTCGGTCACGGTCTGGGGCCCCGCCAGCTCCCAGAACTCCGCGACGGCCGGGTCGTTCATCCAGCGGCTGATCAGCGGTAGGTCACGCTCGATGTGCACGGGGACGAGGTGGAACACACCGACGGGGGTGGCGATCGGCCCCCAGTCGCGAACATGGTCGAGAAGATCGTCGTCCGTCGTGGTGACGGAGAAGGGTGGGGTCGCGTCCTCCCGCCGGCTCCCGTCACCGCCGATGTCGGCCTCCTCGGCGAGAAGCGCGATCAGCTCGTCCGGCAGGCGCAGATCCAGCGTGTCCTCGCTGTCCGTGCCCGCTCCAGTACTGCTCTCGGCCGTACGGGCGCCCGGGTTCGCGCCCGTGTCGGTGCTGGGGGCGGTGGCGGCTGTGTGTGTGCCGGCGTCGGTGGGAGGCACGGCGACGCTCCTCTCTCAGAAGGCGGGGTGGGGCATCCCCCTCGGGGATGAAGGGAGTTGGTGACGGTCGGCGATGGCGGTTGGAAAGGGCGTGTCAGGAACGGAGGGGGTTGGCGATGGTGACGTAGACGGACTGCGTGTCGACCGGGCCGACGAGTTCGTCCAGGCCGTGCAGTCGGGTGAGCAGGTTGGCCTTGCAGCGCAGTACGGGTGAGTCGAGCAGTTGGGCGGGCAGTGAGGAGCGCAGCCCGGCGGGGCCGGAGGCGACATCGCCGAGGAAGCGTCGGAAGGCCGCGAGCAGGAGCCGTTCGTCGGCCAGGCGCTGGGAGCCGAACGCACCGATGAGGCCGAGCACGTTGTTGATCGCGAGGTAGTAGGCGAACCGCTCGTCGGTGACCTCGTCGGAGACGAAGGTGTCGCTGTGCCGGCCGATGCTGGGCAGCCGGGCGTCGAGCTCCGCGCGCCGGGACTCGCGGAAGTAGTAGCCCTGGTTGTCTCGGTAGCGGCCGCCCGAGGGCCAGCCGTCGGCGTCCAGCAGGAGCAGCGTGTTCTGCTGGTGGGCCTCCAGAGCAACGCCCGCCTCCGCGTCCAGCCAGAGCACGGGGCGGACAACCTGCTCGAGGTAGCGCAGGAACCACTCGGCGGCGACAGCGCCACGGGGGCGGCCGGTCCGGTCGGCGAGGCGCGTGACGATCTCGGCCAGCCGGGACCGCACGGCGCAGGGCCCTTCCTCCCGGCGGCGAGCCGAATCCGCAGAGGCGCCGGCTCGATCCGCAGAGGTGTCGGCTCGGGCCTGCGGGCGGGGCGAGACGAGGCCGGCGATGCAGGTGACATCGTCGGACGGGCTGAATGGGTTGTGCCGGATCATCACGTCGAGTCCGGGCACGGGATTGCCGTCGGGCGTGTCGACGGCGAGCCAGGCCGGGTCGCGGACGATGTCGAACGTCGGGTGCGCGGCCTGCCACTGCTTGGACAAGCCGCTGCGCAGCAGGCGGTGGACTTCGACGCCTCGGTGCAGTTCCTTACGGAGGTTCTCCCGGCAGGAGTTGGTGATCCGCAGGCCGAGCGACAGCTTGAGCATGGCCGGGGCACCGGACCGGTGGACCGTGCGGACGGAGGAGGTGGGGTGCCACGGGGAGCCGAGTGTGCCGAGGTCGCGGAGCAGCCCGGCGTCGAACAGGGCCGCGGTCGCGGAGCGCTGCCGGAGGTCGCGCAGCTGCCAGGGGTGAAGCGGCAGGGCTGCGTAGCCGTCGGGCAGCGACAGCTCGGCTTCGGCGAGTCGTGCCGTGAGGTGGGGTGCGGGGACGGGGCGGCCCCGCTCGGTCCAGGCCGAGTCGGTTGCAATTACGGAAGGGGCGACAGCCAGCCAGTGCAGAGGGAAGGAGCCGCGCAACTCCGGTGAATACAGGCGCGCTTCGGCCTCGGAGAGACCTTCACGGCTCTTCGGGGTGGGGTGCAGCGGGTGCCCGAGCAGGAGTGACTGTTCGGCCGCGAGAAAGAGGTCGGGTCCGTCGGCAGGGCGTTCCCGGCGTTCACGGATGAAAGTGACGGTGCGACGAAGGGAGTCGGCGACGCGGGCGACCAGGTCGGGGCCTGCGGTACGGGCGGTCGCGGGTGGGTTGGCGGTGTCGCTGTCGTGGCCGGTCCCGGTTTCGGTGCCGGTGCCGGTGTCGGTGTCAGTGCTGCTGGGCGTCTCACGGGCGAGCAGTGCGGCAACCGTGACCGCGTCGGCCGGTGGGGAGGGTTCGGGGGTGTCGGCGAGGTATGGGAGGCCGAAGCGGTGCCATCCGCTTGGGGACCAGTAGCGCACCGGGGCGAGCAGGGCCGTGCCGCTGGCGGGCAAGGGGATGCGCAGCATGCCGTCGTCGGGGGCCTGGAGGTTGGCCTCGCGTGCCCAGCAGCGCAGCAGGTTCTCGACGGCTGCGGCCTCGGCCGCGGTGTGCGGGTCCGGGTGCTCCAGGAGATCGGCGGTGTCGCGGTGCGAACGCTCGGCAACCAGGGGGTTGTTCTGCTCCTTGGTGCGCGTGCGGTCCTGGGCCGTTTGGGCCGGGGTGAGCTTCTGGTCCTGGGTGGTGCTCTGCGCCGGGGCGCGAGTCTGAACCTGGGGCGTCCGATCCGGGACGACCTTCTGGTCCTGGGGCGTCTGACCTTGGGCCGTCTGGTCCGGGACGACCTTCTGGTCCTGGGGCGTCCGATCCGGGACGACCCTCTGGTCCTGGGCCGTCTGATCCGGGACGACCTTCTGGTCCTGGGGCGTCCGATCCGGGACGACCCTCTGGTCCTGGGGCGTCTGATCCGGGACGACCCTCTGGTCCTGGGGCGTCCGATCCGGGACGACCTTCTGGTCCTGGGGCGTCTCGTCCTGGGTCGTCTGACCTTGGGCCGTCTGATCCGGGGCCCCCTTCTGGTCCTGGGGTTTCTCGTCCTGGGTCGTCTGATCCGAGGCAGCCCCCTGGCCCTGGATGGTCTCCGCCGGAACGCGCTTCTGTTCCTGGGTTGTCTGCTCCGGGGGCCGCATCCGATCCTGGGCCGTCAGTTGCAGGGCCCTCGCCTGCTCCCGAGCCCTGATCTGCCCCGATTCTTGTGCGCTTGCCTGACCCTGAGCCCCTGCCTCCCCCACTGCTTGGTCACTCGCCTGACCCGATACCTGGGCCCTCGCCGACTCCGATGCTTTCCCTTGCTCCAAAACCCTGTGGGCCTCCCGGGCCCTACCCTGCCCCGGAACCCTGTCTTCCCCTTGGGCTCCGCCCGGCTCGGAACCCAGTCCTGCCCCCGAACCCGCCTCCCGACCCGCGTCCGCTCCCGCAACGCCTCCCCCGTCCGAACCCCGCTCTCGCTCCCGCTCCGTATCCCGATCCGATGGCCCTCCCTGCTGACGGAGCAAAGATGCGGTTGCCGATACGGATGGTGTGAGGCCCGAGGCAGACCCCTCGGTCGAGACTTGCCCGGGACCCTGTGCGTCGGCGTCGGATGTGGGAGTGGTGTTCACGGTGTTCCTCGTCGGTGGCTCGGGGCGGTGACGGACGTGGCTCCTACTGCGCTGCAGACGGCGACCTCGACCTGGACGTACCAGCGGGCGCCGACAACAGCCGCCCTGCTAGCCCGCCCGCTCGGCGCAATCCCCCTGGTGTCTGTGGCGGGGATCGAGGCCCGGAGGTCGGCCGGTGTAGTCGCGCGAGGCTGCCTCCACCGCGTCGGCCAGTCGGTCGAGTACCGCGGCCGCCTGCTCGTCGCTGATCGTCAGTGGTGGGAGGAGCCGTACGACACTGGCGTGGCGGCCGCCCAGTTCGACGATCAAGCCGCGTCGCAGGCACTCCCGTTGGACGGCGGCGGCGAGTTCGGGGACGGCCGGGCGAGGGCCGTCGGCCCCGGGATCCCTCACCGCCGCCGGACTCGACCCACCGCCGAGACGCCGGAACCCCACCGAGGCATCGGGGCGATCGTCATCGCTCCCAGGGCGCAGGCCGGCAAGCCCCTGAACCAGCGCGCCCGACTCTCGCCCCGACCCGGGCTCTCGTGGCAACGCGCCTGTCCCTCGAACCCACGCGTCTGACCCGCGATCCAGAACATCCGGTACATCCAGCCCCGGATGCAATGCATCAAGATTTCGATCCAGTGCATCAGGGCCCCAATCCGTCTCACCAGTCCCCCAACCCGCCTCGCCGGTCCCCCGACCCGGCCCTGGACCCCCCGAATCCCCCTCACCACCACCGAACCCCCCGCCGTCCCCCTCCGCATCCACCAGCTCCACCCCGATCATCAACCCCCGCCCCCGCACGTCCCCGATGCACGGCAACCCCCGTGCCAGGGCGCGGAGTTGGGTGAGCATGTGGGAGCCAAGGGCTGCGGCTCGTTCGGCGAGGCCGTTTTCGCGGACGTGGGCCAGGGTTGCCGTGCCCGCGGCCATGGCGAGTTGGTTGCCGCGGAACGTGCCTGCGTGGGCGCCGGGCTCCCAGACGTCGAGGTCGTCGCGGTAGACCACCACGGCGAGGGGGAGGCTGCCGCCGATGGCCTTGGAGAGGACCATCACGTCGGGGGTGATCCCGCTGTGCTCCACCGCCCAGAAGGCTCCCGTGCGGCCGACCCCCGTCTGGACCTCGTCGGCGATCAGCGGAATGGAGCGGGCGGCGGTGATCTGCCGCATGCGGCGCATCCACGCGTCCGGCGCAGGGATCACCCCGCCCTCGCCCTGGACCGGTTCGAGGATCATCCCGGCGGGGTGCGGCACCCCCGACTTGGGGTCGTCGAGGACGGACTCGGTCCAGCGGGCGGCGAGTTCGGCGCCGCGCGGGCCGCCGACGCCGAAGGGGCAGCGGTAGTCCTGCGGATAGGGAAGGCGGGCGACCCGTACGTCGGAGGCGTCTCCGGATGCTTCGAGCGCTCCGGCGGTCATGCCGTGGTAGGCGCCGGTGAAGGCCAGGATTCCGCTGCGGCCGGTCGCCGTCCGAGCCAGCTTCAGCGCGGCCTCCACCGCATCGGTTCCGGCCGGCCCGCAGAACTGCACACGTGCGCGGTTGGCGAGGCCGGGCGGCAGGGTCTGGAACAGCTCGGTGATGAAGGCGTCCTTGACGGGTGTCGCGAGGTCGAGGACATGCAGTGGTGCGCCCGAGTCCAGGACCTTGCGGATGGCCTCCAGGACGACGGGGTGGTTGTGGCCCAGGGCGAGCGTTCCGGCACCGGAGAGACAGTCGAGGTACCGGCGGCCGTCGGCGCCCTCGATGGTCAGGCCGCGCGCCCGTACCGGCACGATCGGCAGGGCGCGCGCGTAGGTGCGCGCCGCCGACTCGCGCGCCGCCTGGCGCCGCAGAATCCCCTCGTGCGCCGCCCGCGCCGTGACCGACGCCTCACCGACTGCGCTCCGTCCGGCAGTTCCCTCGGACGTGCTCCCCCCGCATGCAGACTCGGCCACGGCTCCCTGTCCTCCCGCCGGGGGCCGCACACGGACAGCAGGCCCCCCATCGCTACCAACCACCCATCGCTCACCGGGTTACGGGTTGTCTCAAGATCCTTGCTGTAGCCGAACCGTTGCTGTTCCGTCGGGCGTCCCCCACAGCGAGCGCATAGTGTGTGATGCCGTTCCAAGGCACCGGAGCACCGAGTTCAAGGCACCGCAGCGCCCAGTTCGTTGAGTTCACCTCAGGGGGAGTCAGACCATGCGATCCACAAGGCCGTCGTTCAGTGTCCGCCGGGAAAGGGGGGCGCGCCGCAGAACCTCCCCCGTACTTGCCGCCGTTGCCCTCGGCTCCGCACTGGCGCTCACCGCCACCGCCTGCAACTCGGGCGACACCAAGGCGGACGGCCAGGCCTCCGCCGCCGCGACCGACACCGGGAGCAGCGGCGACGGCAAGATCAAGATCCCGGACGACATCAGGGACAAGCTCAAAGAGCACGGGATCGACATCGACAAGTGGAAGAACGGCGCCTGGAAGAACTGGGACAAGGACGACTGGCTGCGCGAGGCCGACGACTTCATCAACCCGATCATCAAGGGCCTGTGGAACCCGGACCGGATGCGGGACGCCGACGACCCGGACAAGGGCGTCGACGACAACGACCTCTCGGGTGACCAGGGCGTGACCGACCCGACGCCGGCGCCGGTGGACGCGAAGGCCGTGGCGCCTACGTATCACGCCAACGCGGCGACGGCCGGCAAGGTGTTCTTCGACTCCCCCGAGGGCACGATGGTCTGCTCGGCGACGGTCGTGGAGGACCCGGCCCATCCGGGCAAGTCCAACCTGGTGTGGACGGCGGGCCACTGCGTGCACGCCGGCAAGAACGGCGGCTGGTACCGCAACATCGCCTTCGTGCCGTCGTACAACGACTCGGGCAAGACGGCCGCCCAGTTGCAGAACGCCACGCGGGAGGAAGTCGCTCCGTACGGCGTCTGGTGGGGTGACTGGGCGCAGACCTCGGACCAGTGGATCGAGCAGGGCGGCGAGACGGGCGGCAACGGTGCCTCGTACGACTACGCCGTCATCCATGTGACGCCGGAGAAGGGTGGCAACGGCAAGTCACTGGAGGAGACCGTCGGTTCGGCACTGCCGGTGAACTTCAACGCCCCGGCCGTGCCGAAGGTTGCCGGCATCACCGCGACCGGCTACCCGGCCGCCGCGCCGTTCGACGGCCAGAAGCTCTACCAGTGCACGGACAAGCCGGGTCGGCTGTCGATCAACGCCTCGGACCCGACGATGTACCGCATCGGCTGCACCATGACCGGCGGTTCGTCGGGCGGCGGCTGGGTCGAGACGGGCTCCGACGGCAAGCCGACGCTGGTGTCCAACACCTCGATCGGCCCGGTGAGTTCGGGCTGGCTGGCCGGGCCGCGGCTGGGTGACGTGGCCAAGGGCGTGTACGACTCGGTGAGCAAGAAGTTCGCCGGCCGGTGACCGGCAAGTAGACACAGGCGGGGACGGGACGCCTCACAGAAACCTTCACCGTCCCGTCCCCGTTCACCCTCAACTCCACGGGCATAGTGGGGTGTCGCTTCCGGGCGGGTCCCGCACGGAAGCCACGCAAAGCTGACAAGAACACGACATGCAACGCTTCAACGGGGGTCAACGCACCATGCGTTCCATACGTACGCCCGCAGCATCCCGGCGCGGGCGGCGCACCGCACTCGTCGCCACCGGCCTGGTCGCAGCCCTGGCGCTCACCGCCACCGCCTGCAACTCGGACGACACCAAGGCGGGTGCCGAGCCCGACTCCACGACCTCGCAGGCCGCCGACACCGGCGCCGGCAAGGTCAAGATCCCGGCCGACATCGCGAGCAAGCTCAAGGAGCACGGCATCGATGTCGACAAGTGGGCGAACGGCGGCTGGCAGGACTGGGACAAGGACAAGTGGCTCAGTGAGGCCAAGGACTTCGTCAACCCGGTGATCAAGGGCCTGTGGAAGCCGGAGCGGATGAAGTCCGCGAAGGAGGCCAACAAGACGGTCTCGACGAAGGACGCGGCCGCCGACCAGGGCGTCAGCGACCCGGATCCGGCCCCCGTCGAGGCGACGGCCGAGAAGACGCCGTACCACAACTACGCGGCCCCGGTCGGCAAGGTCTTCTTCGACTCCCCCGAGGGCTCGATGGTGTGCTCGGGCACGGTCATCAAGGACGTGAACCACCCGGGCAAGTCGAACCTGGTGTGGACGGCGGGCCACTGCGTGCACGCCGGTCAGAACGGCGGCTGGTACCGCAACATCGCCTTCGTCCCGGCCTACAACGACCTCGGCAAGTCGGAGTCCCAGCTGAGCAGCGCGAGCAGCTCGCAGATCGCTCCGTACGGCCAGTGGTGGGCGAACTGGGCCTCGACCTCCAGCCAGTGGATCCAGGGCGGTTCGGAGACGGGCGGCGCGGGTGCCGCGTACGACTACGCCATCCTGCACGTGAAGCCGGAGCAGGGCTCCAAGTCCCTCGAGGAGACGGTCGGTGCGGCGCTCGACGTCGACTTCTCCGCCCCGTCCGCGACCGAGGTCGCCAAGATGGGCGCCTGGGGGTACCCGGCGGCTCCGCCGTACAACGGTCTGAAGATGTTCAAGTGCATCGACCGGCCCGGCCGGCTCTCGCTGAGCACCTCGCTGCCGACGATGTACCGCATCGGCTGCACGATGACCGGCGGTTCGTCCGGCGGGGGCTGGTTCCGCGTGGTCAACGGCAAGACCGAGCTGGTGTCGAACACCTCGATCGGCCCGTCCGACAACACCTGGCTCGCCGGCCCGCAGCTCGGCAGGAACGCCGAGGCGCTCTACGAGAACATGAGCAAGACGTACGGCGGTCAGTGAGCCGTACCGATGCCGAAGGCCCGCTCCCTGCGACAGGGGCGGGCCTTCGGCCTGTGCCACGACCGCTCGATCCGGCTCAGGCGGCCGGTGCCGGAACGTACGGCGCGAGGTCCGCGGCCAGTTCCTCGTGCACCCGGACCTTGAGCAGGGTGCCCTCCGGGGTGTGCTCCTCGGAGATCACCTCGCCCTCGTCGTGGGCGCGGGCGACGAGCTTGCCGTGTGTGTACGGCACGAGCGCCTCGATCTCGACGGACGGCCTGGGCAGCTCGTTGTCGATGAGCGCGAGCAGTTCCGTGATGCCCTGGCCCGTGCGCGCCGAGACGGCGATGGAGCGCTTCTCGATCCGCATGAGCCGCTGCAGTGTCAGCGGGTCGGCCGCGTCCGCCTTGTTGATCACGACGATCTCGGGCACGCCGGTGGCGCCGACGTCCCGGACCACCTCGCGTACGGCGGCCAGCTGCTCCTCCGGGTTCGGGTGCGAGCCGTCCACCACGTGCAGGATCAGGTCGGACTCGCCGACCTCCTCCATGGTGGAGCGGAACGCCTCGACCAGGTGGTGCGGCAGGTGCCGTACAAAGCCGACGGTGTCGGCCAGCGTGTACAGGCGGCCGCTCGGGGTCTCCGCCCGGCGGACGGTCGGGTCCAGGGTCGCGAACAGGGCGTTCTCGACCAGGACACCGGCGCCGGTCAGGCGGTTGAGCAGGGAGGACTTGCCGGCGTTGGTGTAGCCCGCGATGGCGACGGACGGCACCTTGTTGCGCTTGCGCTCCTGGCGCTTGATCTCGCGGCCGGTCTTCATATCCGCGATCTCCCGGCGCATCTTCGCCATCTTCTCGCGGATCCGACGCCGGTCCGTCTCGATCTTGGTCTCACCGGGACCACGGGTGGCGAGGCCGCCGCCCTTGCCGCCGCCCATCTGCCGGGACAGCGACTGACCCCAGCCACGCAGCCTCGGCAGCATGTACTGCATCTGCGCGAGCGCGACCTGCGCCTTGCCCTCCCGGGACTTGGCGTGCTGGGCGAAGATGTCGAGGATCAGGGCCGTACGGTCGATGACCTTGACCTTGACGACGTCTTCGAGGTGGATGAGCTGGCCCGGGCTGAGCTCACCGTCGCAGATCACGGTGTCGGCGCCGGTCTCCAGGACGATGTCCCTGAGCTCGGTGGCCTTGCCGGAACCGATGTAGGTGGCCGCGTCGGGCTTGTCGCGGCGCTGGATCACGCCGTCGAGCACGAGCGCACCCGCGGTCTCCGCGAGGGCGGCGAGCTCCGCGAGGGAGTTCTCCGAGTCCTGCACGGTCCCCGAGGTCCAGACGCCGACGAGCACCACCCGCTCCAGGCGGAGCTGGCGGTACTCGACCTCGGTGACGTCCTCGAGCTCGGTGGAGAGGCCCGCCACGCGGCGCAGGGCCGCGCGCTCGGAGCGGTCGAACTGCTCGCCGTCCCGCTCTCCGTCGATCTCGTGGCTCCAGGCGACGTCCTCTTCCATCAGGGCATCGGCCCGAAGACCTTCGGGGTAGGTGTACGCGAAGCGCTGCGTGTCCTGGGAAGGGGATGAAGAGGAGGTCATTGGGTCCTTACGTCGTTGGGGATGCCGATTCGGCGCTCGTCACTGCGTTCAACGCACGAGCACCCCGGGAGATTCCCGTGTCCCGTGCCGCGCCGACCTCACGATGGTCGCACGGTACGGGACGTCTCGTCACCGCCTTATTTCCCGGCCTTCGCGGTCTTCGCGGTCTTCGAAGCCTTGCCGGTCCCGGCGGCCTTGGTGTTCTTCCCGTGCTTCGCATCCGGTGCCGTCTGCTTCCAGTCCGGGTGGCCGGGCATGGGCGGGGTCTTCTCACCGTAGAGCCAGCCCTTGAAGAAGCCGCTCAGGTCGCGTCCGGAGATCTCGGAGGCGAGTCGTTCGAAGTCGGCGGTGGTGGCAGTGCCGTCGCGGTGGACGGTCACCCAGGCCCTCTCCAGGCGCTCGAAGGCGGGGCTGCCGATCTCCTGGCGCAGGGCGTAGAGCACGAGCGCGGCACCGTCGTAGACGTTCGGCCGGAAGATGCTGATCTTCTGGCCGGGAGCGGGCGCCTTGGGCCTGGCCGGCGGTCCCCCGGCAGCGCGCCAGCCGTCGGAGGCGCCGTACGCGGCCTTCATGCGCTTCTCCATGGGCTTGTTCGCCTTCTCCTCCGCGTACAGGGCCTCGTACCAGGTGGCGTGCCCTTCGTTGAGCCACAGGTCGGACCAGGTGCGCGGGCTGACGCTGTCGCCGAACCACTGGTGGGACAGCTCGTGGACCATGATCGACTCGACGTACCACTTGGGGTAGAGGGGCTCGGCGAACAGCCCCTTCTCGAAGAGGGAGAGCGTCTGCGTCTCGAGTTCGAAGCCGGTGGACGCCTCGGCCATGAGCACGCCGTACGTCTCGAAGGGGTACCTGCCGACCTTGCTCTCCATCCACGCGATCTGGTCGGGCGTCTTGGCGAGCCACGGTTCGAGCTCTTTGCGGTCCTTGGCGGGCACGACGTCGCGTACGTCCAGGCCGTGCGGCCCCTCCCGGTGCAGCACGCTGGAGCGGCCGATGGACACCTGGGCGAGCTCGGTGGCCATGGGGTGCCGAGTGCGGTACGTCCAGGTGGTCGTTTTGCCGGCCCGTTCCTTGTCGGTCGGCACACCGTTGGCGACCACGGTGTAGCCGTTGGGGGCGGTGACCCGGATGGTGAACATCGCCTTGTCGGAGGGGTGGTCGTTGCACGGGAACACCAGATGCGCGGCGTCGGCCTGGTTGGCCATGGCGAGGCCGTCGTCGGTGCGCACCCAGCCGCCGTCCTCCCCCTCGGCCGACATGGGGTCGCTGGTGTGCCGCACGGTGATCCGCGTCCAACTGCCCGCCGGCAGCGGCTTGTCGGGCGTGACGACGAGATCTTCACCAGCGTCGGCGAACTTGGCCGGCTCTCCGTTGACCTCGACCGACTCGACCTTGCCGTGCGCGAAGTCGAGGTTGAGGTGGTCCAGGGTCGAGGTCGTCCAGGCGCGCATGGTCGTGACGGCCTTGAGCGGCTTGCTGTTGGTGCCGGGATAGGTGAACGAGAGGTCGTACGACTGCACGTCGTATCCGGGGTTGCCGAGGTTCGGGAAGAGGCGGTCACCGACGCCCGCCGGGGCGACCGGGGCGCCGGCGGCGAGCAGGCAGACGGAGACGGCCGAGGCGAGGAGCGCGGTCGCCTTGTGGCGGCGGGGCGTTCCGGGTTGGGCTCCGGGCCGCCGGGCCGAGGTGCCGGGGCGGGGGCGGTACGAGCCGGTGCGGGTGGCCCGGGCGCGGAAGGTCAGCAGCATGGATCACGGCTATCAGCGCACGCGCGCAGCACGGCGACGACTCGCTTTCGGCCCACCCGAACGGGTCGGTGGGGTGGGGCGGGCGGGCTCTGTACGGCTCTTGGGCGCACCCCGCGGCCCCCACTGCACCCCGTTCACGCCCCCGGCGTCTGCGCCCTGCTCACGTCGTACACACCCGGCACGTTCCGCATCGCCCGCATCAGGGCGGGCAGGTGGGCCGCGTCCGGGAGTTGGAGGGTGTAGGTGTGGCGGACGCGCTGCTGGGTCGGGGGTTCGACCGTCGCGGACACGATCTCGGCGCCTTCGAGGGCCATGGCCTCCGTCAGGTCCGCCAGCAGGTGGGGGCGGACGAACGATTCGGCGAGCAGCGTGACCCGGCACTCGGTGGTGTCGCCCCAGCGCACGTCGACCTCCGCGCGCCCCCCGCTCTTCATGCGCTCCACGGCGGCGCACTCGACGCGGTGGACGGTGACCACACCGCCGCGGACGGCGAATCCGGTCACCTCGTCGGGCGGTACGGGCGTACAGCAGCCCGCGAGCCGTACGGTCGCCCCCGGCTGGTCGACGATGACGTCGTTCGCCGGGCGGGTGGTCGACATTTCGGCGCTCGGCCGGAGCGGCGTCGAGGTCTGCCCCTCGATCGTCGGCGAGTCCTCCTGGGCCTCCGCTCCCTCCCGCTCTCCGCCCTGCGTCGGGTGCGCGGCGAGCCAGCGTTGGATGGCGATGCGGGCGGCGGGCGTGTGCGCGTGCTCCAGCCACTCCCTGGACGGCTCCGAGGCCGGGTCCTGGCCCATGAGGAGCTGGACGGTGTCGCCGTCCCTCAGGACCGTACTCAGCGTCGCCAGGCGGCCGTTGACGCGGGCGCCGATGCACGCGTGCGCGTCCTCGCCGTACTGGGCGTACGCGGCGTCGACGCATGTGGCGCCCTCGGGCAGGCCGAGCGTGCCGCCGTCGGGGCGGAAGACGGTGATCTCGCGGTCCTGGGCCAGATCCTCGCGGAGCGTGGACCAGAAGGTGTCGGGGTCGGGCGCGGCCTCCTGCCAGTCGAGGAGGCGGGAGAGCCAGCCGGGGCGGGTGGGGTCGACGCGCTCGCCGTCGGCCGCCGACTGCTCCTCCGAAGGAGGAGCGTAGGGATTGCCGAGCGCGATGACCCCGGCCTCGGCGACCTTGTGCATCTGGTGCGTACGGATGAGGACTTCGGCGACCTGGCCGTCCGCGCGGGCGACCGCGGTGTGCAGCGACTGGTACAGGTTGAACTTGGGGACGGCGATGAAGTCCTTGAACTCCGAGACGACGGGCGTCATACAGGTGTGCAGTTCGCCCAGGACGCCGTAACAGTCCGCGTCCTCGTTCACCAGCACCAGGAGACGGCCGAAGTCGGAGCCGCGCAGCTGACCGCGCTTGCGGGCCACGCGGTGGACGGAGACGAAGTGCCGTGGCCGGATGACCACTTCGGCCGGAATGTCGGCGTCGCGCAGGACCGTCCGCACCTCGTCGGCGATGTCGGCGAGGGGGTCGTCCGGGCGCGAGGCGTTGTCGACGATCAACTCCCGTGTGTGTTCGTACTCTTCGGGGTGGAGGATCGCGAAGACGAGGTCCTCCAGTTCGGTCTTGAGTGCCTGGACACCGAGCCGTTCGGCCAGCGGGATGAGGACGTCGCGGGTGACCTTGGCGATGCGCGCCTGTTTCTCGGGGCGCATGACGCCGAGGGTGCGCATGTTGTGCAGCCGGTCGGCGAGTTTGATCGACATGACGCGCACGTCACGGCCACTGGCGACGAGCATCTTGCGGAAGGTCTCGGGCTCGGCGGCGGCGCCGTAGTCGACCTTCTCCAGCTTCGTCACGCCGTCGACGAGATAGCTGACCTCCGCCCCGAACTCCTCGCCGACCTGATCGAGCGTCACGTCCGTGTCCTCGACGGTGTCGTGGAGCAGCGAGGCCGTCAATGTCGTGGTCTCGGCGCCGAGTTCGGCGAGGATCAGGGTCACGGCGAGCGGATGTGTGATGTACGGCTCACCGCTCTTGCGCATCTGGCCGCGGTGCGAGGACTCGGCCAGCACATAGGCACGGCGCAGGATTTCGAGGTCGGCGCCGGGGTAATGGGCCCGGTGCGCGTCGACGACATGGCTGATGGCGCTGGGCAGCCGGTCACGGGTGGCGGGGCCGAGCAGGGCGGCGCGGCCGAGGCGGCGCAGGTCGATCCGCGCCCGCCAGCGCGCCGCCGGGCCTGTTACCGGACCTGGGGTCGCGGGGTTAGTGGCCTCCGCACTCATGGGCACCTCCGGCTGCGTGGACCGGCGGACGGGGTGCCCCAGGGCGGACACGGCACAGGGGGATGGCAACGGTCCCCCGTCCGGGCCGGTGCTTGATGCTACCGAGCCCATCACGTGCGGCTGACCGCCTCTCGGCGAGCGTGAAACGGATCACCCATTCGAGCGAAGGTTTGTAGGTTTACGGTTTCACGCCATCTGACATGCCGTCGGCCGTGGTTTCGAACCCGGCGTCGGCGCCCCGGAGTTCCCCTTGTGCACCACCCGGCACACGAGCCTCGGATCCCAAGCCGCCCCGGTGTTCAGCGAACGAATGTTTCCAGCCACTCGTTCTCGATCTCGCCTTCGGCGACGATCACCGCGGGACCCGTCATCTCGATCTCGCCGTCGGGCCGTTCGGTGATCACCAGGGTTCCGCCGGGCACATCGACGGTGTACGTCGCCGGGGTTCCGGTGACGGCGGGGTCGGCACCGTCACGGCGGGCGGCGGCCACGGCGACGGCGCACGCGCCCGTGCCGCACGAGCGGGTCTCGCCGGAGCCGCGCTCGTGCACGCGCAGGGCGACGTGACGGGGGCCCCGGTCGACGACGAACTCCACGTTGACCCCGTCCGGGTAGGCGGAGGCCGGGCTGAAGGGCGGCGGGGAGTACAGGTTGCCGGCGTGCGCAAGGTCCTCCACGAAGGCCACCGCGTGCGGGTTGCCCATGTTCACGTTCCGCGCGGGCCAGCTGCGCTCGCCGACGCTCACCGTGACGTCCCCTTCGGGGAGCCGTGCCTTGCCCATGCCCACCGTGATTTCGCCGTTCTTGGCGAGGTGCACGGTCTTCACGCCCCCGCGTGTGGCCACGGCGAGGTCGCCCTCGGTGATGTGGCCGGCGTGCTGGAGGTAGCGCGCGAAGACGCGTACGCCGTTGCCGCACATCTCCGCGATCGAGCCGTCGCCGTTGCGGTAGTCCATGAACCACTCCGCCTCGGCCGCCATGTCCTTCGCCTCGGGGTGCGCGGCGGAGCGCACCACGTGCAGCAGACCGTCGCCGCCGATGCCCGCGCGGCGGTCGCACAGGGCGGCGACGGCGGCCGGGGGCAGGTCGACGGCGTTCTCGGGGTCCGGGACGATCACGAAGTCGTTCTCCGTGCCGTGGCCCTTGAGGAAGGCGATGCGGGTCATTCCTCGATGGTAGGCGACCGTCGTTCTTCGGCTGCAGTGCCGTCGTGACTGGTCGCGACCGCGCGACGGAGCCGCACATCGATACCGCCCCGCGCCCCTTCCAGGGGTGTTTCAGCGCAGTCTGGCTACGCGCCACACCGCCAGCACGACCACTGCCGCGACCAGGACGACGTAGGCCACGACGACCCGCCAGTCCGCTCTGCGTCCGGAGCCGCGCTGTGGCAGGCCCGGCCAGGTGTAGCCGACCCTGCGGGCGGCCATCATGCCCCAGCCGGCCGCGCAGGAGCAGATCAGCAGCCCCAGCATGGCGATCACGGCCCCGCTGTCGCCGAAGTCGAAGGCGAGCGGGAAGGCGAACATCAGGGATCCGACCGCGGCCAGGGCGACGATGGGAGCGAGCTGCCAGATGCGCAGCCTGCGCTGCGGGCGCAGCTCCACCTCGACCTCGGGCCCGCCCGCGAACATCTCCTCGGGCTCGGGGCCGTCGGCGGTCACTCCGCCCTGCGTGTCGTCGGGCCCGTCGGGGCTCAGACGGTCCCCGTCCTGCTCCGGTTCACCGCTGTCCACGGTGACGGGCTCGGTGCCTTGTGCGGTGTCGCGAGGGCCGGCCTCCATCGCCACGCGCCCTCCCAACTAGGACTTCACTGGTCGATCGAAGCTCGATGATGGCACGGCGCCGGAGGCCCGGATGGCGGCCGGAGCGTCCCGATGCCATGACGTGATCAGGCTGTAACCGGTCGTTCGACCAACGCCAGTGCGAGGTGCGGAAGTTCTGTGAGATCCGCCGCAGCCCCACTGAGCCAGTGCACCCGGGGGTCCCGCCTGAACCAGGAATCCTGGCGGCGCGCGAAGCGCTTGGTGGCGCGTACGGTCTCGGCCCGCGCCTCGTCGAGCGTGCACTCCCCCGCGAGCGCCGCGAGCACCTGCTGGTACCCCAGTGCGCGGGAGGCCGTACGCCCCTCGCGCAGGCCCTGCGCCTCCAGTGCGCTCACTTCGTCCACGAGCCCCGCGTCCCACATCCGGTCCACGCGGCGTGCGATGCGCTCGTCGAGCTCGGGGCGTGCCACGTCGACGCCGATCTGGACGGTGTCGTAGACCGAGTCATGGCCGGGGAGGTTGGCGGTGAAGGGCTTGCCGGTGATCTCGATCACTTCGAGGGCCCTGACGATACGGCGGCCGTTGCTGGGCAGGATCGCGAGCGCGGCCTCGGGGTCGGCGGCGGCCAGGCGCGCGTGCAGCGCACCGGAGCCGCGCAGGGTGAGCTCCTCCTCCAGCCGGGCCCTGACCTCGGGGTCGGTGCCGGGGAACTCCAGGTTGTCGACGGCGCCGCGGACGTAGAGCCCGGAGCCGCCGACCAGGATCGGCCAGCGGCCTTCGGCGAGCAGGGCATCGATCCTGGCGCGGGCCAGCTTCTGGTACTCGGCGACGGATGCGGTGACGGTCACGTCCCAGATGTCCAGGAGGTGGTGCGGAATGCCGCCGCGCTCCTCGGGCGTCAGCTTGGCGGTGCCGATGTCCATCCCCCGGTAGAGCTGCATGGAGTCGGCGTTGACGACCTCGCCGCCGAGCTGCCGGGCGAGAAATACGCCCAGATCGGACTTTCCTGCCGCGGTCGGTCCGACGACGGCGATGACTCGGGGGGCGGGGGGTGCGCTGCTCACCGCACCAGTCTCGCAAACCCCGGAGGGTCTCCTCGAACGAGTTACGTGACGAAGCGGGGCTGGGGTCGTTGCCCGTTGCGAGGTTCTCGCCGCCGGTTTTCGGGCGGCGGCCACCTGGTGCACGCAAACGGACGCACCGGACGACGCGGGATTTCGCCCGCACGAGTAGCGTATGGAGTGGATATGGGCGTTTTCGCACGACTTCTGCGGAGGTCGAAGGCTACGGAGGAGGCGTCAACCGCCGAGCCGCAGGCCGGTACACAGACGGCCGAATCCGAGGCGGATGAGGCGGCAGAGACGAAGGGGTCGGCCGGGACCGAGGCCACTGACCGGGCCGAGACCGAGTCGCCGGCCACGACGGAGGCCGACGAGGCCGCCTCCGGCGAGGACGTCGAGATCCCCAAGCAGCAGTCCGCCGGGGAGGCGGCCGACACCGAGGCCGGCGAGGGCGCCCGCACGTGACCGCCCCGCGCGAGCGGGCCTGAAGGGCGCGCCCGCGCGCAAGGGAAGGTGGACCATGGGTCTCCTGGACAATCTGAAGCACAAGCTCTCCCCGGCCAAGGACAAGGTCTCGGGCCTCGCGCAGCAGCACGGGGGCAAGATCACGCATGGTCTCGACAGGGCCGCGAAGGTCGTCGACGAGAAGACCAAGGGCAAGTACAGCAACAGGATCCGGACGGGGACCGGCAAGGCCAGGGACGCCATGGACCGACTCGCGCACAGGGGCGACAAGGGCGCGAGCGGCGGCAGGACCGTGCCGCGGGACACTCCGACGCCGCCGGTTTCCTGAACGCGACGGCACATCGACGGACGGCCGCGGGGCCCGAGGGCTCACGGCCGTCCGCCGTTTCGCCGGCCCGTCGGGTCTACGGCGCCGGCTCCCTGAACAGCTCTAGGACCAGGTCGCGACCACGTACCCCACGCCGTACGGCGCGTCCTCGTACAGCAGCGCGCCGGCGAGGTCCGCGCCCTCGGCCGCGCCGGCGAGGACCTGCCAGGGGGCTCGGCCCGATGCCTTCAGTTCGTACGCCAGCTCGGTGTCCAGCGCCTTGAGGGCCGCCACGTCCGCCGTCCCCAGCGCACGCGCGACCTCCGCGTCGAAGGGTGCCGCGCGCTCGTCGAGGTAGCCGGGAGCCTTGAGCGTGCGGCAGGCGCTGGCGTCGCCCATCACCAGCAGCACCACCCGCTCGGCCCGGGCGGCGATTTCCCTTCCGACTTCGATACACCGCTCGGCCTCGAGCGGTTCCCCCACACCGATTCCCTCGATCGGGGCGTCCGACCATCCGGTGCGCTCGAGCAGCCACGCGGCCACGGCGAGGGACGGCGGAAGTTCACGCCCGGACGCCTCGCCCGTCGCTCCGCCCAGCCGTACGTCGACATCCACGCCGAAACCGCGGAAGGAACCCGGCGTGCCCTCGGGGTGCGTGCCGCGCCCGCTCCGCTCGGCGGGTCCGAGGACCACGAGCCGGTCGGGCCGGGCCGCGGCGAGCACACCCAGCGCGTCCGTGCAGGCGGCACGTGCGGTGTCCAGCTCGGGCGCGGCACCCGCGGCGAGCTCGGGCACGAGAAGCGGCGGGCAGGGGCAGACGGCAGCGGCGACAAGCATGATCGGCAGCCTACTGCCGCGGGTCGGGCACGGGATCGGTGCTCCACGCGAGTTCGGCCAGCCGGTACAGCACGCGAAGCGTCGACATCACGCCTTCGATGTTCGCGTAGTACGCGTCCCCGTCCCCGATCCGGTAGACCTGGCGGCGCTGTTGGCGCAGGGCCATGCGCGGACGGTGGGTGCAGGCGATCTCGTACAGGCGGGCGCGGGCCTGCTCCAGGGTCCCGTCGAAGTGCGCCGCCTCGTCGACCTTGTACTGGTCTCCGCTACCGAACTGCACGACAACCACCCAGCGCGCCATGTCCCGCCCCCCGCCGTCCGATCGACGGGAGGAGTATGACGTGATCTCAGTGCGCCGCGCAGCCGCCCGTCGCGACCGGCAGCGGCTCCGGTACGCCGATCTTCGGCAGACCGAGCATCACGCCCGCCGGCTTCGCCGCCTCCGCCGCGTTGCGCTTCTCCCAGGCGTCGCCCGCGCGCGTCCGGCGCACGTCGAGAACGGCGCCCTCGGCGAGGAGGTGGTGCGGGGCGGCGTAGGTGATCTCGACCGTGACGACGTCGCCGGGGCGTACCTCCTGCTCCGGCTTGGTGAAGTGGACCAGGCGGTTGTCGGGGGCGCGGCCGGAGAGGCGGTGGGTGGCGCCGTCCTTGCGGCCCTCGCCCTCGGCGACCATGAGCTCCAGGGTGCGGCCGACCTGCCTCTTGTTCTCCTCCCAGGAGATCTCCTCCTGGAGGGCGACGAGACGCTCGTAGCGCGCCTGGACGACCTCCTTGGGGATCTGGTTCTCCATGGTGGCGGCCGGGGTACCGGGCCGCTTGGAGTACTGGAAGGTGAAGGCCTGGGCGAACCGGGCCTCGCGGACGACGTGCAGGGTCTGCTCGAAGTCCTCCTCGGTCTCGCCGGGGAAGCCCACGATGATGTCGGTGGTGATCGCCGCGTGCGGGATGGCGGCCCGCACCTTCTCGATGATCCCCAGGTAGCGCTCCTGGCGGTAGGAGCGGCGCATCGCCTTCAGGACCGTGTCCGAGCCGGACTGCAGGGGCATGTGCAGCTGCGGCATCACGTTCGGGGTCTCCGCCATCGCCGCGATCACGTCGTCCGTGAAGTCGCGCGGGTGCGGGGAGGTGAAGCGGACACGCTCCAGACCCTCGATCGTGCCGCAGGCCCGCAGCAGCTTGCTGAAGGCCTCGCGGTCGCCGATGTCGGAGCCGTACGCGTTGACGTTCTGGCCGAGCAGCGTGATCTCGGAGACGCCCTCGCCGACCAGGGCCTCGATCTCGGCCAGGATGTCGCCGGTGCGGCGGTCCTTCTCCTTGCCGCGCAGGGCCGGGACGATGCAGAAGGTGCAGGTGTTGTTGCAGCCGACCGAGATCGACACCCACGCCGCGTACGCGCTCTCGCGCCGCGTCGGCAGGGTGGAGGGGAATGCCTCCAGGGACTCGGCGATCTCGACCTGGGCCTCTTCCTGCACGCGCGCGCGTTCCAGCAGGACCGGCAGCTTGCCGATGTTGTGCGTGCCGAAGACGACGTCCACCCAGGGCGCCTTCTTCACGATGGTGTCCTGGTCCTTCTGCGCGAGACAGCCGCCGACCGCGATCTGCATGCCGGGGCGCTTCGTCTTCATAGGGGCGAGGCGGCCCAGGTTGCCGTACAGCCGGTTGTCGGCGTTCTCCCGGACGGCGCAGGTGTTGAAGACGACGACGTCCGCGTCCCCGTCCGACCCCTCGGGCGCGCGCACGTACCCGGCCTCTTCGAGCAGCCCGGACAATCGCTCGGAATCGTGGACGTTCATCTGGCACCCGTAGGTACGGACTTCGTAGGTCTTCACGCCCACTGCCTGGCTCCGGTCGATGCTGCTCATGTGACAAGAGTAGGCGGTGCCGAAAGTGCCCCCGGCCGCCCTGTGGACAACCTGGTGCTCACGCGCTGTCCGGCGCCCATCCCTGGCGGCGCAGCACCGCCGACACGTCCGGCGCCTCGTAGTGCTCGCCCTTGAGGACCTTGCCGTCGGCTCTGCGGGCGACCCGGCCGTCCGGGCCCAGCTTGGTCATGTTGGAGCGGTGGATCTCGGCGATCACGGCGTCCAGGTCCACGCCGTGGACGAGAGCCGTGCCGTACGCCACGTAGACCACGTCGGCCAGTTCGTGCGCGAGCCTGTCGAGGGGGCCGGTCACGGAGACCTCGGCGACCTCCGCGGCCTCCTCGGCGAGCAGCTCGCCCCGGTGGGCGGCCATGCGGGGAGAGACCTCGGTGGGCGTACTGCGGGCGTCGAGCCCCATGGCGAGATGGAATTCGCGGACCAGGTCGGCGGGCGAAGAGCTCATACGGCGACTCTAGCGATCACCACTGACAGTGCCGTCCCGCCCGGTCGTGATCGTCTTGTGATCCCTGCCCTGGTCAGCACCGCGCACCGGCTGGCAGGATCCCTGGCATGTCCAAGGTGTTCTCCCGGATCGGCAGGAACCGGGTCCTGCAGGGCGCGGCCGCCGGCCTCGTCGCCCTCGGGATGCTGCTGTGGTGGCTGCTGCCCCTGGGCGAGGACCCGCCGAGCGGGACGATCACGTTCAGCACGGGCACGCAGGCCGGGGTGTACCAGCAGTACGGCAAGCTCCTGCGCAGTGCGCTCGACAAGGACATGCCGGACCTCAGGGTGACGCTGCGGACCAGCGACGGCTCCCAGGAGAACGTCAGGCGCGTGGCGACCGGCGGGGCCGACTTCACGATCGCCGCGGCCGATGCGGTGGAGACGTACGAACTCGGGCCCGACAACCCCGGCGCCGACCAACTGCGCGGGGTCGCCCGGCTGTACGACGACTACGTGCAGCTGATCGTCCCGCGCGACTCGGACATCGAGTCCGTCGCGGACCTCAAGGGCAAGCGGGTGGCCATAGGACGGCCGAGTTCGGGTGTGCGGCTGATCGCCGAACGAGTGCTCAAAGCGGCGGGCATCGACCCGAAGAAGGAGATCACGCCGTTCGCCGACGGCATCGACACAGGCCCGGACCGGCTGAAACGAGGCAAGATCGACGCGTTCTTCTGGTCGGGCGGGCTGCCGACGCAGGGCCTGCAGAAGCTCGCCGAGACCTTCACCTTCCGGTTCGTGCCGATCTCCGCCGGTCTCGTCGCCAAGCTGCACGACCAGGGCGGCGCCACCCGCTACTACCGCGCCACCAACATGCCGGAGTCGGCCTACCCCAGCATCCAGAACGGCATCGCCGTACCCACGCTGGCGGTGTCCAACCTGCTGATGACACGCAAGGACATGGACCCCCGGCTCACCGAGTGGATAACCCGCACCGTGATCAGGAGCCGTGACGGCATCGGCACGCAGGTCCACTCCGCACAGCTCGTCGACCTGCGCACGGCGATCTACACCGACCCGCTGGCGCTGCACGAGGGCGCGCGGCGCTACTACCGGTCCGTCAAGCCGTAGGGCAGTTCCGCGGCACCGACACCGTGACGGTCAGCCCGTGCGTCCCGTGGTGGCCGTACGAGATCGAGCCGCCGCCCGCCGCGAGCAGGGTGCGGGAGATGGACAGGCCGAGGCCGGAGCCCTTGATGTTCTGGTGGCGGCCGCTGCGCCAGAAGCGGTCGCCGACCCGGGCGAGCTCCTCGTCGGTCAGTCCGGGGCCGTTGTCGCTGACCACGACCATCGAGGTGTCGCCGTCGGCCGCGACCGTCACCTCCACGCACTCGTCCTCCGGCGTGAACTTGACCGCGTTGTCGATCACCGCGTCCAGGGCACTGGAGAGGGTGACCGGATCGGCCCAGGCGGTGGTCGGCGGACAGTCGCCCACCAGCCGTACGCCCTTGGCCTCCGCGGTCGGCGTCCAGGCCGCGACGCGCTCGGCGGTCAGCGCGCCGATGTCGGTGATCCGCAGATCGGCCTCGGTGTGCTCGGCCAGCGCGAGGTCGAGCAGGTCGTCGAGCACCTCCGCGAGGCGCTTGCCCTCGGTGCGGACCGATGCGATCTCCTCGTTGTCCTCCGGCAGTTCGAGCGCGAGCAGTTCGATGCGCAGCAGCAGCGCCGAGAGCGGGTTGCGCAGCTGGTGCGAGGCGTCGGCGACGAAGGCGCGCTGCTGCTCCAGCACGTCCTCGACGTTGTCCGCCATCTCGTTGAACGAGTGGGCCAGGCGCCTGAGTTCCGGTGGACCGCCGGCAGCCGCCACCCGGGACTTCAGACGGCCGCTCGCGATCGCGTGGGTCGTGGCGTCCAGGACGCGTACGGGCCTGAGCACCCATCCGGTCAACCGCAGCGCGGCGCCGACGGCCAGCAGCATCGCGGCGATCTCGCCCACGCCGATGACCAGCCAGCCGTGCAGGATCCGCGAACGCAGCGCCCCCGTGGGCGAGTCGGTGACGACGACCGCGACGACGTCGCCGTCCCGGATGACCGGTGAGGCGACGACGAGACGGCTGCGCTGCCAGGGCCAGACCTGCTTCGGGTCGTGGCTGCGGCGGCTGAGCTTCGCCTCGGAGAACGCCTCGCGCACCACGCCCGAGTCGGGCAGGAAGAACGTCGGCGGCGCCTGCGCCATGGGGATGTCGGTGCGGCAGAACACGCCCGCGCGGATGTCGTAGACGCCGTAGTAGCTGTTGAGTTCACTGTTGAGGGTCTCGAGGCGCTCGTCCGTGGACGTGCGCGTGGAACTGCACGCATCGGTGACGAACTGGGCGAGGGCGGCGAACCGCGCGGTGTCGTCGATCCGGTCGACGACCACCTTCTGCTGCTGGGCCGCGGCCACACTGACGGCGAGCGGGATGCCGAGCGCGAGCAGCACGGCTGCCATCAGGACGATGAGCAGCGGAAGAAGTCGTGTACGCACCCGTGCACGCTACGAGGCCGGGGCGACGAGCCGGTAGCCGACGCCGCGTACGGTCTCGATCAGGGCCGGCATGCGCAACTTGGCGCGCAGGGAAGCGACATGCACCTCCAGGGTGCGTCCGGTCCCCTCCCAACTGGTGCGCCACACCTCGCTGATGATCTGCTCCCGGCGGAAGACGACTCCGGGGCGCTGCGCGAGCAGGGCGAGAAGGTCGAACTCCTTGCGGGTCAGTTGGACGACCGAACCGTCCACGCTGACCTGCCGGGTGGGCAGTTCGATGAGTACGGAGCCGAGGCGCAGCGAACTCTCGCCGCCCGCGTCGGCGTCCTCGTGGGCGGTGCGCCGGCTGACGGCGTGGATCCGGGCGAGCAGTTCCCCGGTGTCGTACGGCTTCACCACGTAGTCGTCGGCGCCGAGGTTGAGGCCGTGGATGCGGGAGCGGACGTCGGAGCGCGCGGTGACCATGATCACCGGGGTGCTGGTGCGCTTACGGATCTTCCCGCAGACCTCGTAGCCGTCCTGGTCGGGCAGGCCCAGGTCGAGCAGGACGACACCGAAGCCGTTGCCCTCGGGGACGAGTGCCTGGAGGGCCTCCTCGCCGCTACGCGCGTGCGTGACGTCGAAACCGTGCCGCGCCAGAACCGCTGAGAGAGCGGCGGCGACATGGTTGTCGTCCTCGACGAGGAGCAGTCTCATCCGGGCCCCCTTCGGTTCATCGGTCGTACGATCAGGATGGATACAAAAACGCGTGCACGCGCGTGTGCATCAACGCAGTCACGCTGATGGACGAGGACGGCGTCAAGTGGGTTCCGGTTGCGCGCCTCTTTAGTTACCCGGCCGATACGTCCCCGCGCGCAACTGCTACGACACGTGTCCGATTGCTATCGGATCGTGATGCTCAGATTCCCCTCAGATGTAATGACGCTGGTGGAACGGGGTTACTACTGTCCTCCGAAACCGAGGAGGACGGAGCCCGATAGCGATGACCGAAGTATCGGTGGCCAAGGAAGATGTGGCCGCGACCGGCGAACTGGTCGTCCTGAAGAGCGTCAACAAGCACTTCGGCGCGTTGCACGTACTCCAGGACATCGATCTGACGATCGCCCGCGGCGAGGTCGTCGTGGTCATCGGGCCCTCCGGGTCCGGTAAGTCCACCCTGTGCCGCACCATCAACCGCCTGGAGACCGTCGACTCGGGCGCGATCTCGATCGACGGCAAGCCGCTGCCCCAGGAGGGCAAGGAGCTGGCCCGGCTGCGCGCCGACGTCGGAATGGTCTTCCAGTCCTTCAACCTCTTCGCGCACAAGACCGTGCTCGAGAACGTGATGCTGGGCCAGATCAAGGTCCGCAAGGCCGACAAGAAGAAGGCCGAGGAGAAGGCCCGCGCCCTGCTCGACCGGGTCGGCGTGGCCACTCAGGCGGACAAGTACCCCGCACAGCTCTCCGGCGGCCAGCAGCAGCGCGTCGCCATCGCACGGGCCCTGGCCATGGACCCCAAGGTCATGCTCTTCGACGAGCCGACGTCGGCCCTCGACCCGGAGATGATCAACGAAGTCCTCGAGGTCATGCAGCAGCTCGCCCGAGACGGCATGACCATGATCGTCGTCACCCATGAGATGGGCTTCGCACGATCGGCTGCAAACCGCGTGGTGTTCATGGCGGACGGCCGAATCGTCGAGGAGGCTGCGCCCGACCAGTTCTTCAGCAATCCGCGCAGCGACCGCGCCAAGGACTTCCTCTCGAAGATCCTTCACCACTGACGTCGGCGCCTTCCGCCATTGCCGGTCCTCATCTCTTCATCAGCCAAAGGATGTTCATCATGAAGCTCCGCAAGGTCACCGCAGCCTCGGCCGCCGTACTCGCCCTCGCCGTGGCCGCCACGGCGTGCGGTTCCAGCGACAACGACAAGGACAGCGGTTCGTCCTCCGGAGGCGGCGACAAGAAGATCACCGTCGGCATCAAGTTCGACCAGCCGGGCCTCGGCCAGAAGACCCCGCAGGGCTACGCCGGCTTCGACGTCGACGTCGCCACGTATGTCGCCAAGAAGCTCGGTTACAGCGCGAACCAGATCGAGTGGAAGGAAGCGAAGAGCGCCGACCGCGAGACCATGCTGAAGCGCGGCGACGTCGACTTCATCGCTGCCACCTACTCGATCACCCCGGAGCGCGAGAAGTCGGTCGACTTCGCCGGCCCGTACCTGCTGGCCCACCAGGACGTCCTGCTCCGCGCCGACAACACCGACATCAAGTCGCCGGCGGACCTCAACAGCAAGAAGCTGTGCTCGGTGACCGGCTCCACTTCCGCGCAGAACGTGAAGGACAAGCTGGCGCCCAAGGCCCAGCTGCAGCAGTACCCGACCTACTCTGCCTGTCTGACGGGTCTGCAGAGCGGTGCCATCGACGCGCTCACCACGGACGACTCGATCCTCGCCGGTTACGCCTCCCAGGCCCAGTACAAGGGCAAGTTCAAGCTGGGCGGCTTCAAGATGACCAACGAGAACTACGGCATCGGCGTCAAGAAGGGCAGCGACCTCAAGGCCAAGATCAACAAGGCCCTCGAGGAGATGGTCTCCGACAAGTCCTGGGACGCGGCCGTGAAGAAGAACCTCGGCCCGGCGAACTACAAGAACGAGCCCGCGCCGACGATCGGCGACATCAAGAGCTGAAGCAACGCCTGACAGGTGCGCCGTCCTCCGCGGCGGCGCACCGGGGCATCCCTACACGCGGGAGCGCGGGAGATCGTGTTCGACTTTCTTGAAGGTTACGACGTACTGGGGGCCTTCTGGACGACGGTGCAGCTGACACTGCTCGCCGCCGTCGGTTCCCTGGTCTGGGGCACTCTGCTGGCCGCCATGCGCGTCGGCCCGGTACCTCTGATGCGCGGTTTCGGCACCGTCTATGTGAATACCGTGCGGAACATTCCGTTGACCGTGATCATCCTGTTCACGTCGCTGGGCCTCAACAACACCCTGGGCATCGACCTCGGCGCGCACGGGATCGTCGACACGGCCAACTTCCGGCTCGCCGTCCTCGGCCTGGTCGCCTACACATCGGCGTTCGTATGCGAGGCGATCCGGTCCGGCATCAACACGGTGCCGGTCGGGCAGGCGGAGGCGGCCCGGGCGATCGGCCTCAGCTTCTCCCAGGTGCTCCGGCTGGTCGTACTGCCGCAGGCGTTCCGTTCTTCCGTAGGCCCGCTGACCAACGTCCTGATCGCGCTCACGAAGAACACCACGGTGGCCGCCGCGATCGGCGTGGCCGAGGCCGCGACCCTGATGAAGACGATGGTCGAGAAGGAGGCCCAACTCATCCCGATCGCGGCGGTCTTCGCCCTGGGCTTCGTGATCCTGACGCTTCCGACCGGTCTGATCCTCGGCTGGGTGGGCAAGAAGGTGGCGGTGAAGCGATGAGTTCCGTTCTCTACGACGCGCAGGGACCGCGCGCCAAGCGGCGCAACGTTCTCTTCACCGGCGTCTTCGTGGTCGCCGTCGCGGCAGTGGTGTGGTGGGTGTACACCAGCCTCGACGACAAGGACCAGCTCGAGTGGGCACTGTGGAAGCCCTTCTTCTCCGGCACGGAAGCCTGGTCCACGTACATCTGGCCTGGTCTGAAGAACACGTTGAAGGCCGCGGCGCTGGCCATGGTCATCGCGCTGCCGCTCGGTGCGTTCCTGGGCATCGCCCGGCTCTCCGACCATGCCTGGGTCCGTGTACCGGCCGGGGTGGTGGTGGAGTTCTTCCGGGCCATCCCCGTGCTGGTCCTGATGATCTTCGGGCAGGCCCTGTACGCCAACTACACCAACGTCAGTTCGGACGACCGCCCGCTGTACGCGGTCGTCACCGGCCTCGTGCTGTACAACGCCGCGGTCCTCGCGGAGATCGTCCGGGCCGGCATCCTGGCCCTGCCCAAGGGCCAGTCCGAGGCGGCCGTGGCGATCGGCATGCGCAAGGGCCAGGTGATGCGGATCATCCTGCTGCCGCAGTCGGTCACCGCGATGCTCCCGGCCATCGTCAGCCAGCTCGTCGTGATCGTGAAGGACACCGCCCTGGGCGGCGCGGTCCTCACCTTCCCCGAGCTGCTCGCGTCGGCCAACACGATGATCGGCTACTACGGCAACACCATCGCCAGCTTCACGGTCGTCGCCGTGATCTTCATCGTGCTGAACTTCTCGCTCACAAGCTTCGCGAGCTGGCTGGAGGCCAGGCTCAGGCGCAGCAAGAAGAGCACGGGCGCCGTGGTCGGAGTGGACATGATCGAGGACCTCGAGACGGCTGGGCATGCCGCGCCCGGACAGGGAAGCGGCCTCAAGGAATAGGCACTCGGGACAGAGCTTCGAGCGAGCTCGCAATCCGCACGAGGGGTGGCGCACATGATGGCGCCACCCCTCGCGGCTGTTCGACACGGCCGCTCAATGCAGGCAGGTGCCGGCACGGAGGAGCAAGGTCAACGCCCCGGGGACCACGCCCCGGCCGCCACCGAGCCCGTCACTTGACGCAAGCACCGGCAATGGGTTGCATACGTTCTGTGATCGTGCACCCTGCTCCAACTTCCTGTTCACATACGTCCGTCAGGACACCGCCGCGGGCAGGGGGCGCCGCGCCGTGGACCCGGTGATCATCGTCGGAGCGGGGCCCGTCGGGCTCACGCTCGCCCTGGCGCTGGCGCGTCAGGAAGTGCCTTCCGTCGTGCTGGACGAGGGCCCCGGCAAGGAGGAACCGCGCCTGGCGCGCACCGTCGTCCTGCGGGAGGACACCGCCGCCCTCATGGAGCGGCTCAGCGGTGTGCCCCTGGCGCGGGAGGGTGCGCACTGGGCCGGATGGCGGGCACTGCGGCGCAAGCAGGTGATACGCGAGGTCACATTCGGCGACGACACCGAGCCCGCGCCCCTGCACATCGCCCAGCACGTCCTGACCGGCGCCCTGCGCGAGTCCCTGGCCGGCGAGCGGCTCGTCAAGGTCGCCGTCGACAGCCGCCTCGACACGATCGAGCAGGAACCCTCCGGCGTCACCGCCCACACCCGCGGCCCCAACGGCACGTGGTGGCGCGGCAGTTACCTGGTCGGCTGCGACGGCCCGCGGTCGACCGTGCGCAAACTCCAGGACATCCGCTTCCCCGGCCGTACGGCGGTGGAGCGACACGCCGTTGCCTCGCTGCGCGCGGAACTTCCGTGGACCGACGAAGCGTTGCTCCATCGGATGCCGCCGTGGCGGACGTCCGGGCCCTCGGCCGTGGAGGTGACCGCCCGCCCCCTCCCGGACGGTGTGTGGCGCGTGGACTGGCTGCTGCCGCCGGGCAAGGACCTGGTCACGCCCGAGCTGCTGCTGGCGCGCGTCCGGGAGACGCTCGCCGGCTGGACCGGCGGGCCCACACCGCCGTACGAACTCCTCGACACCGGAGTCCACACGGTCCACCACCGCCTGGCCCGCCGGTGGCGGGTCGGACGGGTCTTCCTCGCCGGGGACGCGGCGCACCTGCTCGGCGCGCTCGGCACACAGGGGCTCGACGAGGGACTCAGGGACGCCGAGAACCTCGCCTGGAAGCTGGCGCTGGCCTGGCATCACGGGCGGCACGAGGCGCTGCTCGACAGCTACCAGGCGGAGCGGCGCGCGGTGGTGGCCGCCCGGCTGCGCGCCGCCGACCAGGCGCTGCCGCTGCTGCGCGGCGGCGGAGGGCTGCGCGCGTACGTCCCCGGTTCCGCCCGGGGCCACGACGCGCTGCTCACGGACGGTCACCTGGGGCGCGGAGTGCTCGGCGCTCCGGGTGCGTACGCCCTCTCGCCGCTCGCACCCCGGCACCTCGAGGGCGAGGTGCCGGTGAGCACCGAGCCGGGGGCGATGGTCAGCGATGTGCGGGTAACCGCCGAGGACGGTTCCTTCGTACGGCTGCGGGACCGGCTCGGGCGCGGTGCGCTGCTGGTGTTGCTGGTCGCACCGGGCACGGGTGTGTGGGACCGCAAGCACTGGGCGACCGCGGGGATCATGCCCCGGCTGGCGGCTGCCGTGGCGGCGCTGCCGCATCCCGCAGAGCTATTGGTCGCGGAGAGTTACCCAGGAGCGGCTGCCCACACCGTGCTGCTGATCCGGCCCGACGGACACCTCGTCGCGGCCCTCGGCGGAGTGCGGCCGGCAGACCTGTACGCGGCGGCGGAGGCAGCGCTGGGTGGACCGGCGAAGGCGGAGGCCACGGCCGGCTCGGCTGCGAAGTGACCGTACTCACCGTCACTGTGCGGTCCACATAGTGACGGTGAGTTGACCCTTCTGCCCCCTCATGGTGTACTCCGGATCGTGACCGACACCTGTGTGCGCCTGTGGCGGAGGGTCCATATGGACCTCATCCGCTATGCGGGCTGCGTGTGTCGCCCGTCCTGCTGAATTCGCATCTCTCTCACCTGCGCGCGCCGCCCTGAGCTGTCGCGCGCTCTCCGCGAACGCTCTTCAGGACGGTGCCCGTGTCTGTCTCTCCCTCTGTCTCCGCACCTGCCCAGGCTCCGACGCAGGCGGACCTCCTCGACTTCGTACGGCGTACGGCCGCCGACGCCGAGCTGATCGCCTCACTCCCGCTCGACCCCGAAGGCCGCACCTGGGTGCGCCTGGAGGGACCCGGCGGCAGTGAAGCGTGGCTGATCGGCTGGCCGCCCGGCACGGGAACCGGCTGGCACGATCACGCCGAGTCCGTGGGCGCCTTCGTGACGGCGGCCGGCGAGCTCAAGGAGTACTCGCTCGCCGTCCGGCTGCCCGCCGACGGCTGGAAGACCCTGGAACTCACCGACGGCGTGGACCGGGAACGGCAACTGCCGGCCGGCAAGGGACGCGCCTTCGGCCGGCACCATGTCCACGAGGTGCTCAATGAGTCCACCGACCGGCACGCGATCTCCGTCCACGCCTACTACCCGCCGCTGCCGCAGATCCGCCGCTACAGCCGTGTGGGTCAGGTCCTGCGCCTGGAGCAGGTGGAGCGCCCGGAGGACTGGCAGTGAGCGGCCCCGGCGAACTGCCCGTCGGCATCGACGAGTTGCTGGAGCGGGTCCGCGCGGGCTACGAGCGGATCGAGCCGAAGGAGGCGTACGACGCCGCCCGGACCGGCGGGGCGCTGCTGGTGGACATCCGTTACGCCGCCCTGCGCGAACGGGACGGCCTGATCCCCGGCGCCCTCGTCGTCGAGCGCAACGAGCTGGAGTGGCGCCTCGACCCGCAGGGCAGCCACCGTGCGCCAGAGGCCACGAGCCATGACCTGCGAGTGGTGGTGATCTGCAACGAGGGCTACGCGTCGAGCCTCGCGGCATTGTCCCTGCACCAGTTGGGGCTACGACATGCGACCGACCTGGTCGGCGGGTTCCAGGCGTGGAAGGCTTCGGGGCTGCCGGTTACGTCCTAGGGAGCGACGCTCGTGCGGTTGGCGGTCTGCTCCGAGGCCGGCGGTTGCTCCTCGAAGACACCCGACGGTCCGTCAGAACCCCTCGTCCCCGAGGAATTCCGTGTCCTCGCCCTCCTTCTCCAGCGCCTGCCGAACCACCCGCAGGGCCATGCCCTCGGAGTAGCCCTTGCGGGCCAGCATGCCGGCGAGGCGGCGCAGGCGCTTGTCGCGGTCCAGGCCGCGTGTGGAGCGCAGCTTGCGAGCGACGAGCTCGCGCGCGGTCGCCTCCTCCTGCTCAGAGTCGAGCTGCGAGACGGCCTCGTCGATCAACGTGGAGTCGACGCCCTTGGTCCGCAGCTCCTGGGCGAGCGCACGCCGGGCCAGGCCCCGGCCGTGGTGCCTGGACTCCACCCAGGCGTCCGCGAACGCGCTGTCGTTGATCAGCCCGACCTCCTCGAACCGCGACAGCACCTCCTCGGCGGCGTCGTCCGGGATCTCCCGCTTGCGCAGCGCGTCGGCAAGTTGCTTGCGCGTGCGCGGGGTCCCGGTGAGCAGGCGCAGACAGATCGCCCGCGCCCGCTCCACCGGATCCCCTGGAGACTCCTCCTGCTCGGCCCTCGACGAGGAGGAGGAGCCCCCGTCCGCACCGAACGACTCCCCGCGGCGCCGCTGCCGACGCCCGCGGGAGCCGCCCGCACCACGGGCTCCGCCTCCACGGCGTGAGCCGCCACCGGAGGCGCCGAAGCCGTCCGGCGCCCCGTCGTCCGGCCACTCTGCGGCGCCCGGCCCGTCGCCGTACGACCCCCCCGTGCCGTACGAGCTCCTCGTGCCGCGCGCCGCCGCGCGGCCGTGTCCCCCGTCCGCGCCGTGCCCCGCATCGTCCCCGTACGCATCGCCGCCCGGCCCGGCAGAACCCCCGTCGCTTGTCCCGTCCCGCCCGTGCGGAGGGTCCGGGTAGGCGTACTCGGCCCAGTCGGTTCGCCGTGTCATGGGCTAGCTCTTGGCGGCCGGGGCCTTGGCCTTGGTCGCCTTGGCCGCCGGGGCGGGCACCGTCTTCGCGGCGTCGTCCGCGGTGGCGGAGACAGCCGCGGCGTCCTTGCCCGGCTCCGCGGTCGGCTCCTCCGGCCGCACGCCGACGCCCAGCTTCTCCTTGATCTTCTTCTCGATCTCGTTGGCCAGGTCGGGGTTGTCCTTCAGGAAGTTGCGCGCGTTCTCCTTGCCCTGGCCCAGCTGGTCGCCCTCGTACGTGTACCAGGCGCCGGCCTTGCGGACGAAGCCGTGCTCCACGCCCATGTCGATCAGGCCGCCCTCACGGCTGATGCCCTGGCCGTAGAGGATGTCGAACTCGGCCTGCTTGAAGGGCGGCGCGACCTTGTTCTTGACGACCTTGACCCGGGTGCGGTTGCCGACCGCGTCGGTGCCGTCCTTCAGGGTCTCGATGCGGCGGATGTCCATGCGCACCGAGGCGTAGAACTTCAGCGCCCGGCCACCGGTCGTGGTCTCCGGGGAGCCGAACATCACGCCGATCTTCTCGCGGAGCTGGTTGATGAAGATCGCGGTGGTCTTGGACTGGTTGAGCGCACTGGTGATCTTCCGCAGCGCCTGGCTCATCAGACGGGCCTGCAGACCGACGTGGCTGTCGCCCATCTCGCCCTCGATCTCCGCGCGCGGGACGAGCGCGGCGACGGAGTCGATGACGATCAGGTCGAGGGCGCCGGAGCGGACCAGCATGTCCACGATTTCCAGAGCCTGCTCGCCGTTGTCCGGCTGGGACAGGATCAGGTTGTCGACGTCGACGCCGAGCTTCCGCGCATACTCGGGGTCGAGGGCGTGCTCCGCGTCCACGAAGGCCACCTGGCCTCCGGCCCGCTGCGCGTTCGCCACCGCGTGCAGCGTCAGGGTCGTCTTGCCGGAGGACTCCGGTCCGTACACCTCCACCACTCGGCCGCGCGGGATGCCGCCCACGCCGAGTGCGACGTCGAGTGCGGTCGACCCTGTGGGGATGACCTCGATGGGCTCGTTCGGCCGCTCGCCCATGCGCATGACCGCGCCCTTGCCGAATTGCCGTTCAATCTGTGCGAGCGCGGCATCCAGGGCCTTCTCGCGGTCGGTTCCTGCCATGGGTTCCACCCGGTTTGCTTGAGTCGATCGCTTCACGTCAAAGACGCTAACGCCTGCCACTGACAATGCGCCCCGACGCCCGTCCTGCCTGTGGATAACTCGGGTATCTATCCGTCAAAAACGGGTCGAATTACCCGTCGTGAGCCTTGCCGGAACCTCCATGAGAATGGATGTTCGATTTTGGTGTCAAGCGCACCACGCGGCACCTCCGAGACTACGTCCGGCTCCTTCACGGGGCGTCCGCGCGCTGCCCACGGCTTCCGCTGCTTCCCACGTCGTACGACCGCTGTCTCCGGTCGTACGACGACGACGCACGGTGTCCCCGCGATGCTCTGTCCATGAATGACGAGAGAAACGCGCGAGGCGGCCACCACCCCCTTCGCTTCCGAGCTGCGCTCAGCAAGCTGTCGGTGGTGGACCGCCTCTGCCGTGCGACCGGTCTCCTCCTCGTTCTCTCCGGCCTCGTGCACCTGGTGGTGTTCGCCGTCGACGGCGGCCCGTGGGACGGTCCCGTCTCCTGGCGCAAGCCCGTGACGTTCGGGCTGTCCTTCGGGGTGACGCTGATCGCGGTCACCTGGGTCACGTCGTATCTGCGCGTCAGTCCGCGGCTGCGCTCCCTGCTGCTCGCCGTGTTCGCCGCCGACTGTGTCGTGGAGGTCGGCGGCATCACGCTTCAGGCCTGGCGGCGGGTGCCCTCGCACCTCGACATGGAGACGCCCTTCGACACCGCGGTGTCCATGACGCTCGCGGTGGGCGGGGGCGTCCTCGTGGTGCTGCTCACCGTGTTCGCGGTCGCCTCGTTCCGGTACCGGCCCACGGGCCCGGCGGGGATGGCGCTCGCAGTGCGTTCAGGTTTCGCGATCCTGCTCGTCGCGCTCGCTTCGGGCGCCGCGATGATCGCGCGCGGTGTCGTGCTCACCCGTACCGGGCACCAGGAGGCTGCGTACCACTCGACGGCCCCGCTCAAGCCGCTGCACGGCGTCAGCCTGCATGCCGTGCTGGTCCTGCCCCTGCTGGCCTGGCTGCTGTCCCGCACGTCCTGGAGCGAGCCGGCCCGGCGGCACATCGTGCTCGCGGCGACCGGCTGCTACGTGGTCGCCGTCATCGGCGCCGGGGTCTGGGCCGTCCTCACGTACTGAGCGTTCGCGCGCGCTCGTCCCGTCCCGCTCTCTTACGCCTCCGCAGTCCCTCGGGAGGAGCCGTCCCCGGACTCCTGCCGCTCGGTCAGGTCTGCCGGTTCGGCCTCCTGTCGCGGTGCCCACAGCTGTCTGGCGCGCGTGAACAGGCCGCTCCCTGATCCGCCTCTCCGGTGGCCGTGGACGCGGGGGTCGTCCGTGACCGCGTACCGCTTCACATACGCCCCCAGGAAGGCCTGCAGCGTGGCGACCGCCGGGATGGCGATCAGCGCGCCGACGGCACCGAGGAGCGCCGTACCGGCGATGACCGAACCGAAGGCGACGGCGGGATGGATGTCGACGGTCTTCGCGGTCAGCTTAGGCTGCAGCATGTAGTTCTCGAACTGCTGGTAGACCACCACGAAGATCAGCACCCACAGCGCGTACCAGGGATCGACGGTGAAGGCGATCAGCATGGGAAGGGCGCCCGCGAGATACGTCCCGATGGTCGGGATGAACTGCGAGACCAGGCCCACCCAGACGCCGAGCACGGGCGCGTAGGGCACGCCCAGGATCTGCAGCAGGATGTAGTGCGCTATGCCGGAGATGAGCGCCATCAGGCCACGCGAGTAGATGTAACCGCCGGTCTTGTTGACGGCGATCTCCCATGCGCGCAGCACCTCGGCCTGTCGCGCGGGCGGCAGTACGGAGCAGATCGCGCGGCGCAGCCGTGGGCCGTCCGCGGCGAAGTAGAACGAGAACAGCGTGATCGTCAGCAGCTGGAAGAGACCGCCGATGACCTGGGCGGACACGTCCAGTACGCCGGTGGCGCTGTTCTGCACGTAGTTGCGCAGCCAGTCGGAGCGGAGCAGGCCCTCCTGGACGTCCACGCGCTTCAGGTCGGTGTGGAAGTGGGTGTTGATCCAGTTGATGACGGAGTCGAGGTAGTTCGGGAAGTCCTCGACGATCTTGATGATCTGGCCCGCCAGCATGGAGCCGAGCAGCGTGACGAAACCCGCCGCGAGGATCATGACGGCGAGGAAGACGATGCCGGTGGCCAGCCCTCTGCGTATCCCGCGCGAGGCCATCCAGCTCACCGCGGGCTCGATGGCGAGGGCCAGGAAGAACGCGATCAGGATGTTGATCAGCAGGCCGGTGAGCTGGTGGAAGGCCCATGTGCCCAGCTGGAAGGCGGCATAGAGGCCGAGCACGAGCACCACGGCCCGCGGCAGCCAGCGGGGCATACGGGCGCCCCGCGAGGCGGCGCCGTCGGCCGGGGGCCGGTCGGGCGGCGTCGTGCCGAACGGAGATGCCTGCTGGGCCGTCTGCCCGGTCTCGTCAGTGGGTGCCACGGATCAAGTCTCGCCCACTGGTCTGACAATCAACTACCGCCCTGCGATCTTCGTGACCGATCAGCGCTTCTCCCCCGGAACGTCCATGACTGTGCAGACCACGCGCCATACGTCTTTGGCATCCCAGCCGGCCTGCAGTGCGCCGTGCACCGTGAGACCGCCGAGCTCCGCCATCACGTGGTCGCGCGCGAAGGTGTCGGCGTATCCGGAACCGAAGTGATCCGCCATCCGCTGCCAGAAGACCGTCAACCGCATGCATCCAGTATCCCGCTCCTGGGGGTGGGCCTGGGCCGGGGCCCCTTGCCGAGACCGCTTTCCGCCCTACGGTCTGACGCATGTCCGAAACAGGAGCTTCCCCACTCCCTGCCACGCCCCAGGTGCGCTCCCCGCTCTTTCGCGCCGAGCACTTCGTGTGGCTCACCGCGCGCGTGCTGGAGCAGCGCCTCTTCGCGCACCACTTCCTGAACGGGAGCGCCGACCCCGTGGAGACCGCGCTGGACGCCTACCGCAACGAGGACGGGGGGTACGGCCATGCGCTGGAGCCCGATCTGCGCGGCCCGGTCAGCCAGCCGCTGCACACCGGGCACGCGCTGCGCGTCCTCGACTCCATCGGGCGCTGCGGGGGACAGCGTGTGGAGCGCGTGTGCCGCTATCTGACCGCCGTGTCCACGGCGGACGGCGCGCTGCCGGCGATCCTTCCCAGCCAGCGCGGCTATCCGGCGGCCCCGTTCATCCCGATCGTGGACGAGCCGCCGAGCGAGCTCCTCGCCACGGGGCCGGTGGTGGGCCTGCTGCACCGCAACGAGGTGTGGCACGCCTGGTTGTTCAGGGCCACGGACTTCTGCTGGCAGGCGGTGGAATCACTGGAGAAGTCCCACCCCTACGAGATCGAGGCCGCCGTGGCGTTCCTGGACTTCGCTCCCGACCGCCCGCGCGCGGAGGCCGCCGCCGATCGCCTCGGCCGCCTGGTGCGCGCACACCGGCTCGCGGCTCTGGACCCGGACCACCTCGACGCCTGTCCGGTCGCGCCCGGTTACGCGCCCGGCGAGCAGCATTTCCCGCACGACTACGCCAAGACGCCGAGCTCACTCGCGCGCGCGTGGTTCACGGACGACGAGATGACCCGCTCCCTGGACTTCCTCGCGGCCGCGCAGGAGGAGGACGGCGGCTGGCCGATCCTCCCCCATTGCTTGACGCGTGGGCGGTACCCCCAGCGCCAGTGGGCACCCGGCATCGCCCTCGAGGCTCGCCCCCTGGTGACCATCGAGGCACTGTGCACCCTCAGGGCGTACGGCCGCTCCATCGGCTGACCCCAGGGTGCGGTCATCCGCCCATGGCCCGCACCCCGGCGGTCACGATCACGGCCGCCGCCACGACGAGCAGGAACGGGGCGCGCAGGAGCAGCGCGAGGGCGGCCGCGGCGAGCCCCGCGACCCGTGCGTCGAGCACCAGGGTGTGCCCGTCGGCGAAGGTCTGCTGGGCCGTGAGCGCGGCGAGGAGAGCCACGGGCAGGAGAGCGGCCAGACGCTTGACGAGCGGCCTCTCGAGGGCGCCCGCGGGCACGAGCAGACCGGTGAGCTTGACGACGTAGCAGCCGAGGGCGGTCGCACCGATCGCGATCCAGGTGTTCAACGGGCTTCCTCTTCCGGGTCGTTGCGTGAAGTGCCCCCGCGGCGGCCCTGCAGCCAGAGGACGGCAGGCGCAGCGAGCGCGGCCACCAGGACGGGCACACCGGCGGGCAGCACGGGCAGCAGGCCGAGCCCCAGGACGACGGCCAGGCCGGCCACGACGCGCTCGGTGGTGGTCTTCAGCATCGGCGCGAGCAGCGCCAGGAAGACCGCGGGCCCGGCGGCGTCGAGACCCCAGGCATCCGTGTCCCCGATGGCGCTCGCGCCCAGTGCGCCGAGCAGCGTGGTG
This sequence comes from Streptomyces sp. NPDC047043, assembly GCF_040644055.1. Classification (NCBI taxonomy): domain Bacteria; kingdom Bacillati; phylum Actinomycetota; class Actinomycetes; order Kitasatosporales; family Streptomycetaceae; genus Streptomyces; species Streptomyces sp. NPDC047043. The sequence goes on along the minus strand of NZ_JBEYVO010000023.1, from coordinate 27,034 downwards.
AGGTTCCACAGCACGTACAGGCTGAGCCCGGTGACGGCGAACCCGATCCGCGCACTGCGCCGCGTGGGCTGCGCCAGCGTGACAGCGGTCGTCTCGTCGATGACCCACTGGGCGGCGAACGGCCGCACCGCGCGCGGGAGGGCCAGCAACTGTGACAGGCGCAGCCCGTAGAAGGCGTTGCGCACGCCCAGGAAGAAGGCGCCGGCGGCCGCCGTGAGCGGGTTGCCCCCGGCCGCGAGCGCCCCCACGAGCGCGAACTGGGAGGCGCCGGTGAACACCAGGAGGCTGAGTGCGCAGGTCTGCAGCAGCGTGAGCCCGCTGCCGGCCGAGGTCACCCCGAAGGCGAAGCCGGACAGTCCTACGGCGACGCCTACTCCGAGGGCGTCCCGTACGACGGCGGCGTCCGGTTTCCCTCCGTCTTCGGGACGTGTGTCTGCGAGAGCTGTCTGTTCTGCCACGCCTCGGACGGTAGGAGCAGCCGTCCTCGCGCGTCTTGTACGTTCTTGCGCTCACGCCGGTACGCACCCGGGGGCACTCCGACGATCCGGGTGAAGTGCCGGTTCAGGTGCGGCTGGTCGGTGAACCCGACGGCGACAGCGGCCTCCGCGGGCGCCGTACCGGCATCGAGCAGCCGCCGCGCATGCCGCACCCGTGCGTCCGTCAGCCAGGCGTGGGGCGGCATCCCGTAGGCGTCCCGGAACGCCCGCAGCAACGCGAACGGACTGGTGCCGAGATCGGCCGCGAGCCTCTCCAGGGTCGGCGGCTCGGCCAGCCGCTCCTCCAGCACGGCACGCGCGCGTGCCGCGATCCGGGCACCCGCCGTCCGCACCTCGCGCTGCGGCAACGGCCCGCCATTGAGCCGCAGCAGCCTCGTCACTGCGATGCGCAGCAGCGTGTCGGCGGCCAGCGCATTGCCGTCGTCCGCGGCCCGCAGCACCCGATGCACGAGCCGCACGGTGTACGGATCGTCGAGCACCGGACTGACGAACCCCGGCGTCCCACGAATGAGCGTGGTCTCGGCCGCGATCTCGCCGACCACCTCGGGCGACGGATACACGGCCCCGTACCGCCACCCCTCGGGCACACCGGCCCGTCCCGTGTGCGGCGTATCGGGATTGACCAGAGCGAGCGCCCCGGCCCCGGCGTACTGATCGGCCCCGCGATGGTGAAAGACCTCGACTCCGTCCGCGATGGCGGCGATGACGAAGTTCTCGTGCGTGTGCCGCACGAACTCCTTGCGGATGTACCGGGCGCGCAGCAGATCGACCCCGGGCAGCTCGGCGTACTGCCAATGCCGCGCCAACTCCTTCCCCGAACCCGCCATGCCCCCATTCTCCGCCAGGCCGGCGCAAGGCAGCCTCGGCCCGCGCGCCCCGAACCCACCCGCAGCCCTCGACCCACGACGAACCCGAACGCGCCCGGCCCAGGCCCAGCTCAGCGAAACCGCAGGTCAGAACCATTGTCAGTGGGCGGGTGCAGGATGGACGCATGGTCAGCTCCGCACACCGAGCCCTGGACGGCTTCTCCCCCGCGACCCGCGGCTGGTTCACGGGGGCCTTCTCCGCGCCCACCGCGGCCCAGGCCGGCGCGTGGCAGGCCATCGGAGAAGGCTCCGACGTGCTGGTGGTCGCCCCCACCGGTTCCGGCAAGACGCTGGCCGCCTTCCTCGCCGCCCTGGACCAGCTGGCCTCGACACCGCCACCGGCCGACCCCAGGAAGCGCTGCCGCGTCCTGTACGTCTCACCGCTCAAGGCCCTCGCGGTCGACGTCGAGCGCAACCTCCGCAGCCCCCTGACCGGCATCCGCCAGGAATCCGTACGGCTGGGCCTGCCCGAGCCCGAGGTCAAGGTCGGCATCCGCTCCGGTGACACCCCGGCCGCCGAGCGCCGCGCCCTGTCCACCCGGCCGCCGGACATCCTGATCACCACCCCGGAGTCCCTGTTCCTGATGCTGACGTCGGCCACGCGCGACGCGCTGACCGGCATCGAGACGGTGATCCTCGACGAGGTGCACGCGGTGGCGGGCACCAAGCGCGGCGCGCATCTCGCGCTCTCCCTGGAGCGGCTGGACGAGATCCTGCCGAAGCCGGCCCGCCGCATCGGCCTCTCGGCGACGGTCCGCCCGGTCGACGAGATCGCCCGCTACCTCTCGCCGCGCCGCAAGGTGGAGATCGTCCAGCCGAAGTCGGCCAAGGAGTTCGACCTCTCGGTCGTCGTCCCGGTCGAGGACCTGGGCGAGCTGGGCGGCTCCCCGGTCGCCGACGGCTCCGAGGGCACGGAGCGCCCGTCGATCTGGCCGCACGTCGAGGAGCGGATCACCGACCTCGTCCAGGCCCACCGCTCGACGATCGTGTTCGCCAACTCCCGCCGTCTCGCGGAGCGTTTGTGCAACAGGCTCAACGAGATCGCGTACGAGCGGGCCACCGGCGAGCCTCTGGACGAGCACCACGCCCCGGCGGAGCTCATGGGCGGCTCAGGCGCGGCCCAGGGCGCGCCGCCCGTCATCGCGCGCGCTCACCACGGCTCGGTCTCCAAGGAGCAGCGCGCCCTGGTCGAGGAGGACCTCAAGGCGGGCCGGCTGCCCGCCGTGGTGGCCACCTCCAGCCTCGAGCTGGGCATCGACATGGGCTCGGTCGACCTGGTCGTCCAGGTCGAGTCGCCGCCCTCCGTCGCCTCCGGCCTGCAGCGCGTCGGCCGCGCGGGACACCAGGTCGGCGCCGTCTCCACAGGCGTCGTCTTCCCGAAATACCGCGGCGACCTCGTCCAGGCCGCGGTGGTCACCGAGCGCATGCGCACCGGCTCCATCGAGTCCCTCAAGGTACCCGCCAACCCCCTGGACGTGCTGGCCCAGCAGCTGGTCGCCATGACGGCGCTGGACACCTGGCAGGTCGACGACCTGCTGTCCACGGTCCGGCGCGCGGCCCCCTTCGCCTCACTGCCCGAGTCCGCCTTCACTGCCGTCCTGGACATGCTCGCGGGCCGCTACCCCTCCGACGCCTTCGCCGAGCTGCGACCGCGCGTGGTGTGGGACCGCGTCGCCGGCACGGTCACGGGCCGCCCCGGCGCACAGCGCCTCGCCGTCACCTCCGGGGGCACGATCCCCGACCGCGGCCTCTTCGGCGTCTTTCTCGCCGGGGCCGACCCCAAGAAGGGCGGCGGCCGGGTCGGGGAGCTCGACGAGGAGATGGTCTACGAGTCCCGCGTCGGCGACGTCTTCACGCTCGGCACCAGCTCCTGGCGCATCGAGGACATCACCCGCGACCGCGTCCTGGTCTCCCCCGCACCGGGCGTCCCGGGCCGACTGCCCTTCTGGAAGGGCGACCAGCTGGGCCGCCCGCTCGAACTGGGCCGCGCGGTGGGCCAGTTCCTGCGCGAGGTCGGCTCACTGCCGAAGGAGGACGCCCGCCTGCGCCTCCTCGCGGCGGGCCTGGACGCCTGGGCCGCGGACAACGTCCTGTCCTACCTCGACGAGCAGCGCGAGGCCTGCGGCCATGTCCCCGACGACCGCACGATCGTCGTGGAGCGCTTCCGCGACGAGCTCGGCGACTGGCGGGTCGTCGTCCACTCCCCCTTCGGCGCCCAGGTGCACGCCCCGTGGGCGCTGGCGCTCGGCGCCAAGCTCTCCGAGCGCTACGGCATGGACGCGCAGGTCATGCACGCCGACGACGGCATCGTCCTGCGCCTGCCCGACGCCGACCTCATGGGCCTGGAGTTGCTCGACCAGGAGCCCATGAAGGCGGGCACGGAGTACGACGCCGACCAGGCACCCGTCGGCGCGGCGGACGTCGTCTTCGACAAGGGCGAGGTCGACCAGGTCGTCACCGACCAGGTCGGCAGCTCCGCCCTGTTCGCGTCCCGCTTCCGCGAGTGCGCAGCCCGCGCACTGCTGCTGCCCCGCCGCAACCCGGGCAAGCGCACCCCGCTGTGGCAGCAGCGCCAGCGCGCCTCCCAACTGCTCCAGGTGGCCAGCGAGTTCGGCTCGTTCCCGATCGTCCTGGAGGCGGTCCGCGAGTGCCTCCAGGACGTCTTCGACGTCCCCGGCCTCGTCGAGCTGATGGGCGACCTCGAGTCCCGCAAGGTGCGCCTGGTCGAGGTCACCACCCCCGAGCCGTCGCCCTTCGCCCGCTCCCTCCTCTTCGGGTACGTCGCCCAGTTCCTGTACGAGGGAGACTCACCGCTCGCCGAGCGGCGCGCCGCCGCGCTGTCCCTGGACTCGCGGCTGCTGGCCGAGCTGCTGGGCCAGGCGGAGCTGCGCGAGCTGCTCGACGCCGAGGTGCTCACCGAGCTGGAGCAGGAGCTGCAGTGGCTCACCGAGGACCGGCGAATCAAGGACGCCGAGGGCGTCGCGGACGTGCTGCGCCTCCTGGGCCCGCTCACCGACGCCGAGTTGGCCGAGCGGGGCGCCGAACCGCAGTGGGCCCAGGAACTCGCCGGCACCCGCCGCGCCATCCGGGTCCGTATCGCCGGCGCAGACCACTGGGCGGCGATCGAGGACGCGGGCCGCCTGCGCGACGCCCTCGGCACGGCCTTGCCGGTCGGCGTCCCGGAGGCCTTCACGGAACCGGTGAAGGATCCGCTCGGCGACCTGCTCGCACGCTACGCCCGCACCCACGGCCCCTTCACATCGGCGACGGCGGCGACCCGCTTCGGCCTGGGCGTGGCGGTCACGGAGGGCGCGTTGCAGCGGCTCGCCGCGAACGGCCGTGTCGTACAAGGGGAGTTCCATCCGGCGGGCATCGGCCAGGAGTGGTGCGACGCGGCCGTACTGCGCCGTCTGCGCCGCCGTTCCCTGGCCGCCCTGAGGCACGAGCTGGAGCCGGTCGCCCCGGCGGCACTCGCGCAGTTCCTCCCCCAGTGGCAGCACATCGGCAAGGGGCACGGACTGCGAGGCATCGACGGACTGGTGCGTGCCGTCGAGCAGTTGCAGGGCGCATCCGTGCCCGCGTCGGCCCTGGAGAAGCTGGTCCTGCCGTCCCGCGTCGCGAACTACACGCCCGCGATGCTCGACGAACTCACCTCCGCCGGGGAATTGGTGTGGGCCGGAGCGGGCTCGCTCCCCGGCAAGGACGGCTGGGTCTCCCTGTACCTGGCGGACGCGGCCCCCTTGCTGCTGCCCCCGCCGCACCCCCTGGAGCTGACGGCGCTGCACCAGTCCGTCCTGGACGCCCTGTCGGGAGGCTACGGCCTGTTCTTCCGCCAGATCGCCGACCAGGTCCGCGCCACCACCCACCCCGAGGCCACCGATCCCCAACTCGCCGACGCCGTCTGGGACCTGGCCTGGTCCGGACACCTCACGAACGACACGCTGTCCCCCATGCGCTCCCTGCTCGGCTCGGGCCGCACCGCCGGCTCCACCGCCCACCGCGCCAAGCGCGCCGTCCCGCGCGGCCGCTACGGCTCCCTGACCGCCGCCGCCCGCCCCGCCTCCCGCAGCGGTCCGCCCACCGTCGCCGGCCGCTGGTCCCTGCTCCCGTCCCGCGAAGCCGACCCCACGGTGCGCGCACACGCTCTCGCCCGCACGCTCCTGGACCGGCACGGTGTGGTCACCCGGGGAGCCGTCGCCGCGGAAGGGGTCGAGGGCGGCTTCTCGGCGACGTACCGCATCCTGTCCGCCTTCGAGGAGAGCGGTCAGGCCCGGCGCGGCTACGTGGTGGAGGGGCTCGGCGCGGCCCAGTTCGCGATGGACGGCGCCGTGGACCGCCTGCGCGCGGTGTCGAACGCCCGAGAGCGCGGCGAGACACTGCCCCCACAGCCCTTCGGCGACGGCACCCCCGACGGCTTCGCATCGCAGCCCTTCGGCGACGGCGCCCAAGACGGCTTTGCATCCCCCGACTTCGGCTCGCGCGGCGGCTTCGATCCGACCGCCGGAGCCGCCCCCAGCACGCCGCCGGGAAACCTCGCCCGCCAGAACAACTCCGAGTTCGACATCACCGGTTTCGACGACGACTTCAGCTTCCCGGACACCCCCACCTCCCGCGACGAATACACATCGCCCCGCGACCTCGCTGCCCCGGGCGCGGGCGGCCCACGAGGCGGACCGGGCTCCGCGTACGGCGGCGCATACGGATCCGCCTTCGCGAGCCGCCGCACCCGCCCCACCCCCGACTCCCGAGCCGTCGTCCTGGCCGCCGCCGACCCGGCGAACGCGTACGGCGCGGCGCTCCCCTGGCCGAAGCCGCCGACCGGCGCGGGGCACAAGCCGGGCCGCAAGGCGGGCTCCCTGGTGGTCCTCGTCGACGGCGAACTGGCTCTCTACATGGAGCGCGGCGGCAAGACCCTGCTGGCCTGGCCCGCCGACCCCGACAGCACGGCCACCGAAGACCCCCGCCTGCAGTCGGCCGCGGAAGCCCTCGCCGCAGCCGCCCGAGCGGGTTCCCTCGGCACGGTCACGGTGGAGCGGGTCAACGGCACCTCGGCCCTGACGTCCCCCATCGGCACCCTCCTGGAAGGAGCAGGCTTCATCGCCACCCCACGCGGCCTCCGCCTACGCGCGTGACCCACCGCGCATCCGTCGGCGGCCCCGCATCCCCCGACAATCACCTGCGCACGAAGCCAGACGCAGCCTCCGCCCCGAGCCACCGCACACCGGCCAGCGACCCGCCCCGCCAACGAGAAGCCCCGCACGAAACTCCACGCAGCTCCGCCCGCAGGCACGTCCCCACCACACGCCCACCGACGACCCACCCCTGCCGACAAGAGCCGGGTCCCGGCCTGCGCCCACCCGCATAGCCCCTCCACGTATCAGCCGACGGCACGCCCCGCCGACAAGGAGCCCAGCAGCCACGCCCTGCGGTATCCGCCCGCGCACATAACGCCACCCCGAGCCCACCGGCAGCCCGCACCCACCGCCAAGGCCCCCACCACTCACGGCCTCCTCCCCCGCCCACGCGTCCGCCACCGAAGCGCACCCGACCAAACCCCCATGTCCGAAGCGCTGCAGCACCCCACCGCGCGCCCGTGACCTCCGCATCCCCCCCACCCCACGCCCCGCCCACCCATGCCACCCTTGACCCATGCCCGAAGGAGACACCGTCTGGCAGACCGCGAAGCGCCTGCACATCGCGCTCGCGGGCAAGGTGCTGACCCGCAGCGACCTCCGGGTGCCCAAGTACGCCACCGCCGACCTGACCGGCCGCACCGTCCTGGACGTCACCCCGCGTGGCAAGCACCTGCTGACCCGTATCGAGGGCGGCCTGACGCTCCACTCGCACCTCAAGATGGACGGCTCCTGGAAGGTGTACGAGAACGGCCGGCGCTGGAGCGGCGGCCCGTCCCACCAGATCCGCGTGATCCTGGGCAACGCGGACCGCACAGCCGTCGGCTACCGCCTCCCCGTCCTCGATCTCCTCCGCACCACCGACGAACAGCGCGTCGTCGGCCACCTCGGCCCCGACCTCCTCGGCCCGGACTGGAACCCGGACCAGGCCCTGGCCAACCTCCTCGCCGACCCCGCCCGCCCCCTCGGCGAGGCCCTGCTCGACCAGCGCAACCTCGCCGGCATCGGCAACGTGTACAAGAGCGAGCTCTGCTTCCTGCTCGGCGTCACCCCATGGCTGCCGGTCGGCGCCCTGCCCACCGAGCGCACCGCGAAGCTACCCGGGCTCGCCAAGAAGCTCCTGGAGGCCAACCGCGACCGCCCGGTCCGCACCACGACGGGCCGCCGCGGCCAGGACCTGTTCGTGTACGGCCGCGCACCCCGCCCCTGCCTGCGCTGCCAGACGTCGATCCGGGTGGCCGACCAGGGCGACGGCTCCCGCGACCGCCCCACCTACTGGTGCCCGGCCTGCCAGACGGGACCGGCCCCGAACCCCGCCCCACATCGCGGAACCTCACGCCGTACAACTAATTGACGATCCGTCAGAAACCCTCGTACCGTCCCTTCATGCCCGTCAAGGCGTACGACCTCACCGGACGCACCGCATTCGTCACCGGGGCCGCCGGCGGCATCGGCCGCGCCTCGGCCGTGCTGCTCGCCGAAGCAGGCGCCACCGTCCACTGCGCCGACCGCGACACACAGGGCCTGCACGAGACGGCGACCCTGATCAAGGACGCCGGCGGCAGCGCCCGTACCCACCACCTCGACGTCACCGACCGCGAACAACTCCGCCAGGCCGTAGCCGCGTGCGAGCGCCTGGACGTCATGGCAGCCATCGCCGGGATCATGCACAGCAGCCCGGTCCTGGAGACCGTGGACGAGGACCTCGACCGCGTGCTGGACGTCAACTTCAAGGGAGTCCTGTACGCCTGCCAGGAGGCGGCCCGCGCGATGCTCACCCAGGAGACCGGCGGCAGCATCATCACGATGGCCTCCAGCGCCATCGACACCGGCCGTCCGGGTCTGCTCTGCTACGGCGCCGCCAAGGCGGCCGTCGTGCAACTCACCAAGACGCTGGCGAGCGAGGTCGGCAGGCACGGGATCCGCGTCAACGCGGTCGCGCCGGGCTGGACCCGCACGCCCATGACCGACCGCCATGAGGCCGAGGCGCAGGCACAGACCGAGGCGATGATGGCCCGGATGTCGCCGCTGGGCCGGGTCGGAGAACCGGAGGACGTCGCCCACACGGTGCTCTTTCTCGCCTGCGACGCGTCGTCCTTCACGACCGGCCAGATCCTGCGTCCGAACGGCGGGGTGGCGATGCCGTGGTGACCCGGGCCGCCCGCCAGGCCCTGCTCCACCGCCCGGCCTCGAGGGCCCCCGTCGCCCGGGCCTTGGGCACACAGTGCACCGGCAGCAGACTGAGCCCCCATCCCCCGGCGGCGACCGCCCCCTCCAGCGCCCCTGCACCGGGCGACAGCGCGAGCCGCAGCACGGCCCACCACCACAGCACCCCGAGCCCCAGAACAGCCCCCCGGCGCACTATCGGACCTGCCATGGACCGCCACCTCCAGCCCCGAAGCCTGCCTGCCGCCTTCGCCCGCAGGCAGGGCGCAGGGACGGCACACGGGCGCACCGCAGGCCTCCACCATGACCGTCCGGGGCCTCACCGGCAAACGGACCAGTGACGCCGTACAAGGCCCCCGAACGAGCCGTAGAAGGTCCCGAACAACACGAAAACCCCGACCGCACCTCCCCGGTTCTTCCCGGGAAGGCCCTGGCCGGGGCCTCACACGTGCTTGTCGGCTCACGCACTCACGCGCGCGAACGTCAGGCGGCGACCACGTCCACCGCCTCGGCGGGCGCCTTGATGGTCACCCGTTCCGGTGGCACACCGGTCACCGACACGGAACCCAGCATCGGACGTACCGGCGCCGGTACAGGCTCGGTGGCCGCAGCAGACTGGGCCAGCTCGGCGAGGGCGAGCTCGTCGCTCACTTCCCGCATGAGCTCGGACATCCGTACGTCCAACGCGTCGCAGATGGCGGAGAGCAGCTCGGAGGAAGCCTCCTTCTGCCCCCGCTCCACCTCGGAGAGATAGCCGAGTGAGACTCGGGCGGACGAGGAGACTTCGCGCAGAGTACGGCCCTGGCGCTGGCGCTGCCGACGCAGCACGTCACCAAGCAGGCGACGGAGCAGAATCATCGGTGGCTCCCTCCTCGGACCGCGTAGCCGCATCCTTCTCGCCCCACCGTACCGCCTTGCGCCGCGGCCGTGCGGGGAGCGATGTCGTGTTCACTCAGGGCTGCAAACATCAAAACCCCCCGTTCTGTTCCGTATCCTGTGCCCGCTCATTCCCAGTGTGTTCGCCCGCAAGCTCCTTCAGGAGCAGTGCGAGTACGCTCCGTACACTCTCCATACGAATTTCCGCGCGGTCGCCGTTCAACCGCAGGGCCTCGACTTTTCCGCCACCGGCAGAACCGGAAGCGGCTTCGAACGGCCCGTCCAGAGCGATGAAAACCGTCCCGACGGGCTTCCCGTCCTGCGGTTCGGGCCCGGCGACGCCGGTGGTCGCAAGGCCCCAGTCGGCACCGAGCGCCTTGCGTACTCCGGCCGCCATCTGGGCCGCGACCTGCGGATCCACCGCTCCGCGCTGTGCCAGCAGGGTGGCGTCGACACCGAGCAACTGATGCTTCAGCTCGGTGGCGTAGGCGGTCACCGAACCCCGGAAGGCCTTGGAGGCTCCGGGGGCGGCTGTGATTTCCGCCGCAACGAGCCCGCCCGTCAGCGACTCAGCGACCGCGAGGGTCTCACCCTTCACTGTCAGTAGTCGCACGACGTCGGCCGCCGGGGAACTCACGCTTCCGTCTCCTCCAACGCGGCCTTGCGCTCGGCGATTCCCTGCCTGCGCAGCACAATGGCCTGTCTCACATAGTCGACCCCGGTCGCCACGGTCAGCACGACCGCGGCCGCCATCACCCACCACCTCAGCGTGGCCAGCCAGCCCGTCAGCGCCAGGACGTACATGCCGACGGCCACGCCCTGCGTCAGGGTCTTGAGCTTGCCGCCGCGGCTCGCCGGGATGACGCCGTACCGGATGACAAGGAAACGCAACAGCGTGATTCCGAGTTCCCGGCCGAGGATGACGATCGTCACCCACCACGGCAGATCGCCCAGCGAGGAGAGACAGATCAGCGCCGCTCCCATGATCGCCTTGTCGGCGATGGGGTCGGCGATCTTCCCGAAGTCGGTGACGAGGTTGTAGGTGCGCGCCAGATGACCGTCGAACAGGTCGGTGATCATGGCGATGGCGAAGGCCGCCCAGGCGAGCGAGCGCCATGCCGGGTCGTACCCGCCGTCGGCCAGCATGAGCGCGACGAAGCCGGGCACGAGGAGCAGCCGCAGCATGGTGAGCAGATTGGCGATGTTCCAGACGCTGGCCTGGTTGACGGCCGCGGCCGCGATCTTTCCGCCGCGCGCCGGCTTCCCGCCGCCCGCCGCGGCATCGGAGCCTGCGACGACGGCCGCATCGGAAGCGGCATCCGACGTGGCGCCCGGAGCCGCGCTCGCGGGTGCGCCCTGCGCGCCGGAGGGGCCGTTCGCCGCCGATGCCGGTACTCCGGTCATCTGCCCGCCTCCTCACTACACGCGAACGAGCCCGCCAGCGGCTCGGCCACCAGGTCGACACCTTCCGTACCGACCACCTTGGCCTCGACGATACGGCCGACGCTCAGACCTTCGCCGCTCGTGAGCAGCACCTGGCCGTCGGTCTCCGGCGCCTGGTGCGCCCCACGGCCGTGGACACCCTCCTCGTCCACGGACTCCACGAGCACGTGCACGGTCTCGCCCACGCGCTCCTCGGCCCGCTGCGAGACCAGCTCCTCGGCCAGCCGGGAGACACGTGCCAGCCGCTCGGCGACGACGTCCTCGTCCAGCTTGTTCTCGTACGTCGCCGCCTCGGTGCCCTCCTCGTCGGAGTACCCGAAGACACCGATGGCGTCCAGGCGCGAGCCGTTCAGGAACCGCTCCAGCTCCGCCAGGTCGTCCTCGCTCTCGCCCGGGAAGCCCACGATGAAGTTGGAGCGCACGCCCGCCTGGGGTGCCTTGCTCCGGATGGTGTCGAGCAGCTCCAGGAAGCGGTCGGTGTCGCCGAAGCGGCGCATGGCGCGCAGCACACCGGGGGCCGAGTGCTGGAAGGACAGGTCGAAGTACGGGGCGATCTTCGGCGTCGAGGTCAGGACGTCGATCAGCCCGGGCCGCATCTCGGCCGGCTGGAGGTAGCTGACGCGCACCCGCTCGAGGCCGTCGACCTCGGCGAGCTCGGGCAGGAGCGACTCCAGCAGGCGGATGTCGCCCAGGTCCTTGCCGTACGAGGTGTTGTTCTCGGAGACCAGCATGATCTCCTTGACGCCCTGCTCGGCCAGCCACCGCGTCTCGTTCAGCACATCGCTCGGGCGGCGGGAGATGAAGGAGCCGCGGAAGGACGGGATGGCGCAGAAGGAGCAGCGCCGGTCGCAGCCGGAAGCGAGCTTGACCGAGGCGACCGGAGCACCGTCCAGCCGGCGGCGCAGCGGCGCACGCGGGCCCGAGGCGGGCGCGAGGCCCTCGGGGAGATCCACCGGCGCGTGTCCCGGCAGTGCGACCTCAGCGGCCGAATCCTGGCGCTCCGCGGGGCTGATCGGCAGCAGCTTGCGCCGGTCGCGCGGGGTGTGGGAGGCGTGGATGCCGCCGTTCAGGATGGTCTGCAGGCGGTCGGAGATGTCGGCGTAGTCGTCGAAGCCGAGCACGCCGTCGGCCTCGGGGAGGGCCTCGGCGAGATCCTTGCCGTACCGCTCGGCCATGCAGCCCACCGCCACGACGGCCTGGGTTCTCCCGTGCCCCTTGAGATCGTTGGCCTCCAGGAGGGCGTCGACGGAGTCCTTCTTGGCGGCGTCGACGAAGCCGCAGGTGTTGACGACGGCGACGTCCGCGTCCGCGGCGTCCTCCACGAGGTCCCAGCCGTCCGCCTCCAAGCGGCCTGCGAGCTCCTCCGAGTCCACCTCGTTACGGGCGCAGCCAAGGGTGACGAGTGCGACGGTACGGCGTTCAGGCATGGGCTCAAGACTACTTTGTCTCACTGACAGCCCACGTCGACGGGGTTGGCCGATCTTGGCCAACCCCGTGTGCACTCAACCGTTCCGACCGGGTTATCCGACCTGCGGGTCGCCCTTCGTATACGTCAGGCGCTCCACCGCTCCGGGCTGGAAGTCGTCCTCGATCTTCTTGCCGTTGACGTAGAGCTGGATCGCCCCGGCGTCGCCGAGGACGAGGTTGATCTTCTCGCTGTCCTGGAAGGTCTTGGAGTCGCCCTGCTTGAGGAGCCCGTCGAACAGGAGCCGGCCGTTGTGGTCCTTGGCCGAGATCCAGCTGCGTCCGTCGGCGGCGCTGACCTGGACGGTGACCTTGTCCTGGGGCGCGGCCGCGATGGCGCTGTCCGACGGGTCGGACTTCGGGACGTCGGACTTGCTGTTCTTGGGCGTGGGAGAGGCGGACTTGCTGGTCGTGGGCGTGGAGCCCTCGGCGACCTGGGTCTTGGTGCCGCCGCCGTCGTCGCCGCCCTTGAAGGCGGTGAACCCGACGAAACCGATCACGGCGACGATCGCGGCGACCATCGCCGCGGTCCAGTTGGGCCCGCGCCGCTCGGGGCGGATGCGTTCCGCCTCGAAGAGGGGGGCCGCCGGGGTCGGGGCCGGGCGGCCGCCGTGGTCGGCGTCGTACTGCTCGAGCAGCGGGGCCGGATCGAGGTGGACAGCCTTCGCCAGGGTCCGGATGTGCCCGCGCGCGTACACGTCTCCGCCGCAGGGGGCGAAGTCGTCCGCCTCGATGGCGTGCACGATGGCGATGCGGACCCGGGTGGCATTGGTGACGTCCTCGACGGTCAGCCCGGCGTCGATGCGCGCCTGTTTGAGGGCGCGGCCGACGGAGAGGCGGGCTGCCTCGCGGTCGTCTTCGAACGGACGCTCGTCTTCAGGGGAGTTGCCGATGGACACGGGGGCGCCTTTCGAGCGTTTAAGCCACCTGTGCTGCAGGTTCAGTCTATGGGGGGTGCGAAAGGGTGGGGCAACCGGGCGGTGGAGCTTGTTAGCCCATCGGTATGGCCGGACACGCCGATGGTGGTGCGCGCGCTTGTCGCTTCCCTCAACTTGACGTACGCGGAAGGGAAACGGTTGCTCAATGATCCCTTACGGGTGAGTCACGATCGCACATCGAAGCCCCACCCGCGCGAGCTCTTCCTCAAGCCTCCCCGCGGATCACCGCGAGCACGCCGTCCAGCTCATCAGGCTTCACAAGAACGTCACGAGCCTTCGACCCTTCGCTCGGCCCGACGATGCCCCTGGACTCCATGAGGTCCATGAGCCGCCCGGCCTTGGCGAACCCGACGCGCAGCTTCCGCTGGAGCATGGACGTCGAACCGAACTGCGTCGACACCACGAGCTCGGCCGCCTGGCACAGCAGGTCCAGGTCGTCGCCGATCTCCTCGTCGATCTCCTTCTTCTGTTTCGTCCCTACGGTGACGTCGTCCCGGAAGACGGGCGCCATCTGGTCCTTGCAGTGCTGGACGACGGCCGCGACCTCCTCCTCGGTCACGAAGGCGCCCTGCATACGGGTCGGCTTGTTGGCCCCCATCGGCAGGAACAGCCCGTCACCCTTGCCGATCAGCTTCTCGGCACCGGGCTGGTCGAGGATGACGCGGCTGTCGGCGAGCGAGGAGGTGGCGAACGCCAGCCGCGAGGGCACGTTCGCCTTGATCAGACCGGTGACGACGTCGACCGACGGCCGCTGCGTGGCGAGCACGAGGTGGATACCGGCCGCACGCGCGAGCTGCGTGATACGGACGATCGCGTCCTCGACGTCGCGCGGCGCGACCATCATCAGGTCGGCGAGCTCGTCGACGATCACCAGCAGGTACGGGTACGGCTGCAGCTCCCGCTCACTGCCCTCGGGCGGCTTGACCTTGCCGTTCCTGATGGCCTCGTTGAAGTCGTCGATGTGCCGGAAGCCGTACGCCGCCAGGTCGTCGTAGCGCAGATCCATTTCTCGTACGACCCACTGGAGTGCCTCGGCGGCCCGCTTCGGGTTGGTGATGATCGGCGTGATCAGGTGCGGAATGCCTTCGTACGCCGTGAGTTCGACGCGCTTGGGGTCGACGAGGACCATACGGACGTCCTCGGGAGTCGCGCGGACCATGATTGACGTAATCAGGCAGTTAATGCACGACGATTTACCGGAACCGGTGGCTCCGGCCACGAGCACGTGCGGCATCTTCGCGAGGTTGGCCATCACATAGCCGCCCTCGACGTCCTTGCCGAGCGCGACCAGCATCGGGTGATCGTCCTCGGCGGCCGCCGCGAGGCGCAGCACGTCACCGAGGTTGACCATCTCGCGGTCGGTGTTGGGGATTTCGATGCCGACCGCGGATTTGCCGGGGATCGGGCTGATGATCCGCACGTCCGGGCTGGCGACCGCATACGCGATGTTCTTCGTCAGCGCGGTGATCCGCTCGACCTTCACGGCGGGGCCGAGTTCGACCTCGTAGCGCGTGACCGTCGGCCCGCGCGTGAAGCCCGTGACGGCGGCGTCGACCTTGAACTCGGAGAAGACGTTGGTGAGCGAGGCGACCACCGCGTCGTTGGCGGCACTGCGCGCCTTGCCGGGACCGCCCCGCTCGAGGAGGTCGAGCGAGGGCAGCGAGTAGGTGATGTCGCCGGACAGCTGGAGCTGCTCGGCGCGCGGCGGCAGCTCGCTCGGAGCCTCGGGCGCGGGCTTGGTGAGGTCCGCGACCTCGACCTTCAGCTTCTCCTGCTTGGGTCGAGCGGCCGGTACCGGCGTAGGGGTGGGCGTCGTCTCCTCGCGGTCGCCCACGCTCACGCCCTGCGTGAGGTCGGCGACGATCGGCGAGGGCGGCATCCCGTGCATGACGGCGCCGTCGAGCGCGGCAGCGGCGGCCGCGGCGACGTCCACTGCGTCCATCGAGCGCCCCATGTCGGGCTGCGGCACCGCGGACCGCCGCGGGCGTCCCCGACGCCGCGAGAGGGCCTCCTGCTCGGCGCCGTCGGGGTCGTACGACTCCGGGGCGGGACCGCGCCTGCGGGTGCGCTGGGGCAGCGCGTCGCGCCACTGGTCGTCGTAGCGCTCGTCGTCGTCGGTGAGTTCGTCGTCCTCCGGGTCGTGGAGGATGCCGAGCTTCACGCCGAGAAGCCGCATCCGCTGCGGGATCGCGTTGACCGGGGTGGCCGTGACGACGAGCAGACCGAAGATCGTCAGCAGCACCAGCAGCGGCACGGCGAGCATTTCGCCCATCGTGTACGTCAGCGGGGTCGCCGCAGCCCAGCCGATGAGGCCCCCGGCGTCCCTTATCGCCTGCATGCCGTCGCTGCGGGCGGGCGCGCCGCAGGCGATGTGGACCTGGCCGAGCACGCCGATGACGAGTGCGGACAAGCCGATCACGATGCGGCCGTTGGCCTCGGGCTGCTCGGGGTGCCGGATGAAGCGCACGGCGATGACCGCGAGCAGTATCGGCACGAGCAGGTCGAGGCGGCCGAAGGAGCCGGTCACCAGGATCTCGACGAGGTCGCCGACGGGGCCGCGCAGGTCGGCCCAGGTGCCCGCGGCGACGATCAGTGCGATGCCGAAGAGCAGCAGGGCGACGCCGTCCTTGCGGTGTGCGGGGTCGAGGTTCTTGGCGCCGTTCCCTATGCCGCGGAAGACGGCGCCGACGGCGTGCGCGACGCCGAGCCAGAGGGCGCGTACGAGCTTGTAGATGCCCCCAGTCGGGTTCGGCGCAGGCTTCGGCGGCGGCGCCGACTTCTTCGCCGCGGCTTTCTTGGCGGGCGTCTTCTTCGCCGGAGCCTTTTTCGCAGCGGCCTTCTTCGCCGGAGCCGCCGCCTTCTTCGCGGGCTGCTTCTTGGCAGCGGAGGGACGTGAGGCCATAGGTGTGAGGTTACCGGTGTGGACGACGACGGACACGTGTGCCCACTGCTTCACCCGTTCGTGTCGCCCCTGTGAAGGCGCGGAACTGACGCGTCCTCATCCGCAACTGTGCCGCGCCCGGGCGTCAGTTCTGCGAGGACACCGAGGAGGCGCTGCCGGCACCCGGCTCCAGCGCGTCCAGCGCCCGGCGCAGTCCGGTGAGTTTGCGTTCGAGATGGGCTGCGGTCGCCACTGCCGCCGCGTCCGCCGACTCGTCGTCGAGCTGCTTGGACAGCGCTTCCGCCTGCTCCTCGACCGCCGCGAGCCGCGCCGACAGCTCGGCCAGCAGACTCGCCGGCTCCTTGGCCTCGCCGACCGCGGCCTTGCCGCCGCCACCCTCCAACTGGAGCCGCAGCAGCGCCGCCTGCTCCCGCAGCTGGCAGTTCTTCATGTACAGCTCGACGAAGACCGAGACCTTCGCGCGCAGCACCCACGGGTCGAACGGCTTGGAGATGTAGTCGACCGCGCCCGCCGCGTAGCCACGGAAAGTGTGATGCGGACCGTGGTTGATCGCGGTGAGGAAGATGATCGGGATGTCCCGGGTCCGCTCCCGCCGCTTGATGTGCGCGGCCGTTTCGAAACCGTCCATGCCCGGCATCTGGACGTCCAGCAGAATGACCGCGAAGTCGTCCGTGAGCAGTGCTTTGAGCGCTTCCTCCCCGGACGATGCCCGCACCAGCGTCTGATCGAGCGCAGAGAGGATGGCCTCCAGCGCCAGCAGATTCTCCGGCCGGTCATCGACCAGGAGGATCTTGGCCTTCTGCACCATGGCCCGCCCTCCTCGCCCCGGATGTGCACCGGGCGCCGCCCCTGGGGACGACTCCCTTTCGCCGCCCGTCCTTGTGCCGGTCATCGTAGCCGCACCCCGCCTGTCGCCACACCCTGTCACCGCGATGTCACTGTGCACGTAGCAGAAACGTAGCGGGAGACCAGAAGGTTCCCCGAATCCCGTACTTCTACACGGCTTCGGCCACACTGAGTCAGCAACTCCGCGTGAACATCGATGGTTCCCGTCACTCCCCCCGCATCCACTGCTCCATCACCGCCAGCAGGTGATCGGGATCGACCGGCTTGGTGACGTAGTCGGAGGCGCCCGACTCGATCGCCTTCTCCCGGTCGCCCTTCATCGCCTTCGCCGTCAGCGCGATGATCGGCAGGCCCGCGAACTGGGGCATCCTGCGGATCGCCGTCGTCGTTGCGTAACCGTCCATCTCGGGCATCATGATGTCCATCAGGACGACCGCGACATCGTCGTGCTGTTCCAGGACCTCGATGCCCTCGCGGCCGTTCTCCGCGTACAGCACGGACAGTCCGTGCTGCTCGAGGACGCTGGTCAGCGCGAACACGTTACGGATGTCGTCGTCGACGATCAGCACCTTCTGGCCGCCGAACCGGATGCCGCGATGCACCTGCGGCGCCGTGGTCTGCTCCTCGGCCGACCACGGCTCCGACGGCGCGGAGCGCTGGTCCGCGTCCAGTCCGTTCCTGCGGCGGCGCCTGAAGAGCGCGGCGGCGCCGTTCTGCGCCTGCTGGTACGAGCGCACCTCGGCCGGCGTCTCGATCTCCGCCTCGGAGAGCTGGGACAGGTCGACGGCGGCCACCAGGTCACTCGCCCCGAGGGCGGCCACGGGCTGCTGATAACCCTGCGGCGGCAGTTCGCTCGGGTGCAGCGGCAAATACAGCGTGAACGTCGAACCGCGTCCCGGTTCGCTCTGCGCGTGGATCTCCCCGCCGAGCAGCTGGGCGATCTCCCGCGAGATCGACAGGCCGAGGCCCGTACCGCCGTACTTGCGACTGGTCGTACCGTCCGCCTGCTTGAACGCCTCGAAGATCACCCGCATCTTGCTGGCGGCGATCCCGATGCCGGTGTCGGTCACCGAGAACGCGATCAGGTCCGCGTCCGGATCGCTCATCGAGCCGGTCTCGAGCAGCTGTTCCCGGATCGCCACCGGAACATCCCGTCCGGCGGGCCGGATGACCAGCTCGACGGCCCCGGAGTCGGTGAACTTCACCGCGTTGGACAGCAGGTTGCGCAGCACCTGCAGGAGGCGCTGTTCATCGGTGTGCAGCGTGGCGGGCAGCTCCGGGGAGACCCGTACGGACAGGTCGAGGCCCTTCTCCGCGGTCAGCGGCCGGAAGGTGGCCTCCACGTAGTCGACGAGCTGGACGAGCGCGATACGCGTCGGGGAGACGTCCATCTTGCCCGCCTCGACCTTCGACAGGTCGAGGATGTCGTTGATCAGCTGAAGCAGGTCGGAGCCGGCACCGTGGATGGTCTCGGCGAACTCGACCTGCTTCGGGGTGAGGTTGGAGTCCGCGTTGTCGGCGAGCAACTTGGCAAGGATCAGCAGCGAGTTGAGCGGCGTACGCAGTTCGTGCGACATGTTGGCGAGGAACTCGCTCTTGTAGCGCATCGACACCGCGAGCTGCTCGGCACGCTCCTCCAGGACCTGCCGCGCCTCTTCGATCTCGGTGTTCTTCACCTCGATGTCGCGGTTCTGCTGGGCCAACAGCTCGGCCTTCTCCTCCAGTTCGGCGTTGGACGCCTGCAGTGCCTTCTGCCGGTTCTCCAACTCGGCCGAGCGCTCACGGAGTTGCTCGGTAAGCTCCTGCGACTGCTTCAGCAGCTGCTCCGTCTTGGTGTTGACGGAGATGGTGTTGACGCTGGTCGCGATCATCTCGGCGATCTGATTGAGGAAGTCCTTCTGGATCTGCGTGAACGGGGTGAAGGAGGCCAGCTCGATGATGCCGAGCACCTTGCCCTCGAACAGCACGGGAAGGACGATCACTTGCGCGGGCGGCGCCTCGCCGAGGCCGGAGGAGATCTTCAGATAGCCGCTGGGCGCGTTCTCCACCAGGATCGTGCGTTTCTCCTCGGCGGCCGTCCCGATCAGCGCCTCACCCGGCCGGAACGCCGTCGGCATGGAGCCCATGGAGTAGCCGTACGACCCCAGCATGCGCAGTTCGTACGCGTCCTCGCTTTCGGCGCTCAGGTCCTTGCCGTCCATGAGCGGCATCGCCACGAAGAACGCGCCGTGCTGTGCCGAGACCACCGGGGTCAGCTCGCTCATGATCAGCGAGGCCACGTCCTGCAGGTCGCGGCGGCCCTGCATCAGCGCGGAGATGCGGGCCAGGTTGCCCTTGAGCCAGTCCTGCTCCTTGTTGGCGATCGTGGTGTCGCGCAGGTTGGCGATCATCTTGTTGATGTAGTCCTGCAGTTCCTGGATCTCGCCGGACGCGTCGACGTCGATCTTCAGGTTCAGGTCGCCACGGGTCACCGCGGTCGCCACGCGCGCGATGGCGCGCACCTGCCGGGTGAGGTTTCCTGCCATTTCGTTCACGGACTCGGTGAGGTCGCGCCAGGTGCCGTCTACGTCACGCACGCGTGCCTGGCCGCCGAGCTGTCCCTCGGTGCCCACCTCGCGGGCCACTCGGGTGACCTCCTCGGCGAAGCTGGACAGCTGGTCGACCATGGTGTTGATCGTCGTCTTGAGCTCGAGGATCTCGCCGCGAGCGTCAATGTCGATCTTCTTGGTCAGGTCACCCTTGGCGATGGCCGTGGTGACCATGGCGATGTTGCGCACCTGACCGGTCAGGTTGGACGCCATCTGGTTCACGGACTCGGTGAGGTCCTTCCACGTACCGGCCACACCGGGTACGTGCGCCTGGCCGCCCAGAATGCCGTCCGTGCCCACCTCGCGGGCCACCTTGGTGACCTGGTCGGCGAACGAACTCAGCGTCTTCACCATGGTGTTGAAGGTGTCGGCGAGCTGCGCGACCTCGCCGCGCGCCTCGATCGTCACCGTCCGGGTGAGGTCGCCGTTGGCGACCGCGTTCGCGACCTGGGAGATGTTCCGCACCTGCATGGTCAGGTTCTTGGCCATCAGGTTCACATTGCCGCTGAGGTCCTTCCAGATGCCCGTGACACCCGGCACGTGCGCCTGGCCGCCCAGGATGCCCTCGGTGCCCACCTCGCGGGCCACCCGGGTCACCTGCTCGGCGAAGCTGGACAGCTGGTCCACCATCGTGTTGACCGTCGTGACGAGCTCGAGAATCTCGCCCTTCGCGTCAACAGTGATCTTCTTCGACAGGTCGCCCTTGGCGACCGCCGTCGTGACCTCGGCGATGTTGCGCACCTGGATGGTCAGGTTGTTCGCCATGAAGTTCACGGACTGCGTGAGGTCCTTCCAGGTGCCGGAGACACCCTGCACCTCGGCCTGACCGCCGAGCTGGCCCTCCGTACCCACCTCACGGGCGACCCTGGTGACCTCCTCCGCGAACGACGACAGCTGGTCGACCATCGTGTTCAGCGTGTTCTTCAGCTCCAGGATCTCCCCGCGCGCGTCCACGGTGATCTTCTGGGAGAGGTCACCGCGGGCGACCGCGGTGGCGACCTGGGCGATGTTGCGCACCTGAGCGGTCAGGTTGCCGGCCATTCCGTTCACGGAGTCCGTCAGGTCCCGCCACACGCCGGCCACGCCGGGCACCTGCGCCTGACCGCCCAGACGGCCCTCGGTGCCCACCTCGCGGGCCACGCGGGTCACCTGGTCGGCGAATCCGGAGAGCTGGTCGACCATCGTGTTGATGGTGTTCTTCAGCTCCAGGATCTCCCCGCGCGCGTCCACGTCGATCTTCTGGGACAGGTCGCCCTGGGCGACCGCGGTCGTCACTTGGGCGATGTTGCGCACCTGGGCCGTCAGGTTGCCGGCCATTCCGTTGACGGAGTCGGTGAGCTCCTTCCACGTACCGGCCACGCCCGGTACCACCGCCTGACCGCCGAGGCGGCCCTCCGTGCCCACGTCCCGGGCCATCCGCGTCACCTGGTCGGCGAAGGACGACAGCTGATCCACCATCGTGTTCACGGTGTTCTTCAGCTGGAGCATCTCGCCGGAGACGTCGACGGTGACCTTCTGGGAGAGATCACCGTTGGCCACGGCCGTGGTCACCTGGGCGATGTTGCGCACCTGCCCGGTGAGGTTGCGGAACGCGGTGTTGACCGAGTCGGTCAGGTCCTTCCACGTACCGGCGGCGCCGGGCACCTGCGCCTGACCGCCCAGCTCGCCCTCGACACCGACCTCCCGCGCCACGCGCGTGACCTCGGAACCGAAGGACGACAGCTGGTCGACCATCCCGTTGACGGTGTTCTTCAGCTCGAGCATCTCGCCGGCCACGTCGACGGTGACCTTCTGGGACAGGTCACCGTTGGCCACGGCCGTCGTCACCGCGGCGATGTCCCTCACCTGAATGGTGAGATTCCGGAACACCGTGTTGACGGAATCCGTCAGGTCCTTCCACGTACCCGCCGCGCCCGGCACGTTCGCCTGCCCGCCCAGCTGCCCGGCAGCACCGACCTCGTTGGCCACACGCGTGACCTCGTCCGCGAAGATCCGCAGCGTCTCGGTCATCTGGTTGATCGTGTCCGCGAGCTGCGCGACCTCGCCACGTGCGGAAACAGTCACCTTCTGCGACAGGTCACCGTTGGCGACCGCGGTGGTGACCTGCGCGATCCCGCGCACCTGGGCCGTCAGGTTGCCCGCCATGAGGTTCACCGAATCGGTGAGGTCCTTCCACACACCGGCCACACCCGGCACCTGCGCCTGACCGCCGAGCTCACCCTCGGTGCCCACCTCGCGCGCGACTCGCGTCACCTCGGAGGAGAAGGACGACAGCTGGTCCACCATCGTGTTGACGGTGTTCTTCAGCTCCAGCATCTCGCCGGCGACATGAACGGTGACCTTCCGCGACAGGTCGCCCTTCGCCACCGCGGTCGTCACCAGAGCGATGTCCCGCACCTGGGCCGTCAGCCGGTACGCCATCGTGTTGACGGAGTCCGTGAGGTCCTTCCACGAACCCGACATGCCACGCACGCGTGCCTGCCCGCCGAGCTTGCCCTCGGTGCCCACCTCACTGGCCACGCGCGTGACCTCGTCGGTGAACGTCGACAGCTGATCGACAAGATTGTTTACAGTCCGCCCGACCTTGAGGAACTCCCCGCGCAGCGGATGCCCGGTCCCGTCCGGAGCCTGCGTCCGCAGCTCCATGCGCGGAGACAGATCACCCTCCGCCACCGCCGACAGCACCCGGCCGACCTCGGAGACGGGCCGTACAAGGTCGTCCACAAGCGCGTTGGAGGCCTCGATCGCGGCCGCCCAGGAACCCTCGTAGGCACCTGTCTCCAGCCGTTCCGTGAGCTTGCCCTCACGGCCCACCATGCGCCGCACCCGCGACAACTCACCCGTCAAATGCAGATTGCGGTCGGCCACCTCGTTGAAAACCGCAGCAATCTCCGACATCACGCCGTCGCCCGACACCGTGAGCCTCTTACGGAAGTTCCCGTCCCGCATCGAAACGAGAGCCGCCAGCAGTCGGTTCAGGGCCGCCGTGTCCACCGCGGTGGTTCCACCACGCGGTTTGCGCTGGTTGTCCAGGGACTGTCCGCCTTTCGCGCGCGTCTTAGTGCCCCGCGTCGCTGCGCCAGACTCCACTGTGTCCCTCCCGCAGGGGTCGACCGTTACTGCCGTGCTCCGGTACTACTGCCCGACGTACCCGTTACTGCTGCGTATTTCTGCCCGATATACCAGGCCACACCACGGGCTGCTGCCCGCTGTACGCGGAAGTCACTCAGCCTGCCCGGACCTTCACAAGAAGCTTGCCCAGTGTTTCACCCTGCCTGAACCCGGCCATAACAGTTCGGCAGCTTCGCACATCGTCCGCACACCCTCTGGGCGGAAACACTGCAGACCGGCATCCGCATGGCCGTCGAAGGTAAGTAACCTTGCATGCGGCTGTCCAGCCGCGCCGGTCCGTCCGGTCTGGGCGGTGGCACGAGTACGAGCGGGCATCGGAGGGGCGGCCGCACACATGACCACCGGACTGATCCCGGGGGGACAGCCCCCGGACCCCCGGCCGACGGGCGGTCTGCCGCATCAGCGGCACGAGCCGGTCGGCCAGGGAGCCCTGCACGTCGACAACCGGACGAGGAGTTCTGTGATCACCGCGCGCGCGGCCGCCAGCTTCGAGCCCGTCGGGCGATCGGTAGCGACTGCCCGCTCCTTCGTCCGCGACACCCTTCAGGGCTGGGGCTTCGCCGACATCGTCGACGACGCCGTGGTCCTCACCAGCGAGCTGGTGACCAACGCCGTGGTGCACGCCGGCACGTCCGCGGACGTCCTGTGTCTGCGCACCGACGAAGGGGTACGGATCGAGGTCGCCGACCGCTACCCGGAGCGCGAGATCCCCCTCCAGGGCTCGCCCGTCAACATGGGCAGCCCCGACCGCGAGGGCGGCCGTGGGCTCCAGCTGTGCGCGGCGCTGGCCGGCCGCTGGGGCGTCGAGTACACGCCGACGCACAAGCAGGTCTGGTTCCAACTCGCCCTCCCCGAGCGCGCCGTGGGCACGCGCGCGGCAGGCCCGTCCCTCCCCGCCGACCTCCTCCCGCTCGCCGACGGCCGGGTCCGCGTCGCGGTCGTCCAGATCGACCGCACCGGCGCCATCACGTCGTGGAACGAGGATGCGGAGGAACTCTTCGGCTACGCGGCCGACCAGGTGATCGGAAAACCTCTCACCGATCTCGCCGCCTGGCCGCACACCCCCGGCACCAGCACCGGCATCGCAGAAGCTCTCCAACTCTCCCGCTGGGAAGGCAGTTACGGCATAAGGGGCGCCAACGGCCGTGTCACGCCCGTGTACGCCTCCCACCTCCGCGTCCGAGACACGGGCGGCGAGCCGTCGACGGTCTGCCTCCTGGTCCGCGACCACGAACGGGCCGTCCTGCAGACCCCGTTGCGCATGCCGGCGTCCGACAGCGGCACCGTCTCCGACGGCCAGAGCACCGACCCCTTCGAGGTGTTCATCGGCTCCCCGGCCCCGGACGACCTCGACGGCCTCCTCCAGCGCACGGTGGAACGCGCCCGCGACATGCTCGACGCCGACTCCGCGTTCCTGCTTCTCGCGACCGACGACGAAACGGAGTTGGAGGTCCGCGCCTCCACCGGCCTGCCCTCCGCCCGCCAGCGCTTCGCGCGCGTGCCCGTCGAAGCGGGCCCCGGTCGCTACGGCTCGGCCCGCATGCCTGCGGTCCACGACGACCTGACGGCCGTACCGGGCGCCGTACCGCTGCTGAGCGGCACCGGCATGCGCTCGGTCGTCACGGTCCCCCTGAAGGTCGAGGGCCGCCTCACGGGCTCCCTGGGCGTTGCGGCCGAGGCACCCGGCAGATACTCCAACGAGGAGGCACTGCGCCTCCAATTCGCCGCCGACCGCATCGCGTTGGCCGTCGAGTCGGCCCGCCTGGGCGAGCTGGAGCGCCTGCGCCGCGGCTCACTCAGCTTCCTCGTCGAGGCCTCCGACCTCCTCGCCGGCACCCTGGACCGCGACCAGACCCTGGCCCTGATGGCCCAGATGACAGTCCCCACGCTCGCCACCTGGTGCGCGGTCTACACGATCGCCGACCAGGCCTCCGAGCCGTACCTGTCGTACGTCCTGCACGAGGACGAGGAACTCATCGACGGCATCAAGTCGTTGCTCTCGAAGGTCCCGCCGCCGGACCCGGTCCCGACGCCCGGCGCCCGCGTCTGGTCGGCTCCCGGCGAGGTCGCCCACCGCGCGGCCCTGCGCAGCTCGATGCGCAGCCTGGGCCTGAGCGGCGGCCCGACCCACCAGATCGCCTCCGGCATCGGCCCGACCCTCGCCACGGCCTCCGCGGTCGGCGGCGAAACCGTCGTCCTCCCCCTGGTCGCCCGCAACCGCGTCATCGGCATGCTGACCCTCGGCAAGCCCACCGACGAACACTTCCGCCAGGAAATCCTGGAACTGGCCGAGGACTTGAGCCGCCGCGCCGCACTGGCCCTGGACAACGCCCGCCTCTACTCCGAGCGCACGGCCATCAGCCAGTCCCTCCAGCGCAGCCTCCTGCCCCCGGAGCTCCCGGAGATCGGCGGCGTCGAGGTCGAGGTCATCTACCGCGCGGCCGGCGAGGGCAATGAGGTCGGCGGCGACTTCTACGACCTCTTCCCGATCAGTGACGGCGCCTACGGCTTCGCAATCGGCGACGTCTGCGGTACGGGCCCGAACGCAGCGGCAGTCACGGGCCTGGCCCGGCACGCCCTGCGCCTGCTGGCCCGCGAGGGCCTCAGCGGCCCCGCGGTCCTGGAGCGGCTGAACTCGGCCATTCTCGACGAAGGCGCCCGCAGCCGCTTCCTGACCCTCCTCTACGGCGAGCTGCGCCCCCAGGAGGACGGCAGCGCGGAACTGAAGGTGGTCTGCGCCGGCCACCCGCTCCCGCTCCGCCTGCGCCAGGATGGCACGGTCGAACCGGCCGCCGAACCCCAGCCGCTCCTCGGCGTCATGGACGACCTGGAGCTCTACGAGCAGACGGTCACCCTCGACCCGGGCGATGTCCTCCTGTGCGTCACTGACGGCGTCACGGAGCGCCGCGAGGGCACCCGCATGCTGGGCGACGACGGCCTCACCGACGTCCTCACGACCTGCACGGGCCTGACGGCGGGCGCGGTCGCGGCCCGCATCATGCGCGCAGTGGAACGCTTCGCATCCGACGCCCCGTCCGACGACATGGCGATCCTGGCAATGCGGGTCCCCGGCCTCCACAAGGACTGAGAAAGATACGGGCACGAAAAAGGCCCCGCCCAATTGGGCGGGGCCTTTCGAATAGAGCCCCCAAACGGAATCGAACCGTTGACCTTCTCCTTACCATGGAGACGCTCTGCCGACTGAGCTATAGGGGCCTGTCGCCTTTTCGAGGTTTCCCTCGCGGCAACGGAGTAGATCATACCCCGAACATACGCGTGCTCCCAACCACGACGGCCGGTCCGGCCGCCTGCTCAGAAGGCAGGCTGAAGCAGTCCACCCAGCGCATTGCAGGCGCCTACGATCCGCTGCATGTCCCGCTTCGTCAACGCTGCGTCCACAGGCAGCGCGAGAGTCTCGTCGGCGGCCCGCTCGGTCTCCGGCAGCGACACACACCGACGGAACTCCGGCAGCCGGTGCACGGGCGTCTTCACCGGCACCCGACACTCAACTCCCCTGGCCCGCACGGCCCGAGCGAAGGCGTCCCGATCGGGCCGCCCGTTCCCCGGCACCCGCACGACGTACTGCTGGTATGTGTGCCCGTCACCGCCGTCGGGCGTGCGCACACCCCTCAACTTCGCATCGAGATACGCGGCCCGCTCCCGCCGCTGAGCAATCTCGTCGTACGGCGCCTCGGACTCGCCCTGCTCCAGCACCAGAAGCCCGTGCCGCTGCCCGACACCGTGCAGCCGCGCGATGTCGGCCGGCCGACCGAAGCGGTGTACGACAACGACCGCCGCCGTACGCGGAGTTATGGACGCCTCCACAGCGGACGCGTCGAGGCAGTACGTCACCGGATCTATGTCGGCGAACACCGGCAGCGCACCGGCGAGGGCGACGGCCCCGGCGACCTCGGTGTTCCCGAAGGCCGGCACGACGACCTCGTCACCGAGTCCGACGCCGGCGGCCCTGAGCATTGCAGCAGTACCCATGCTTCGGATGGTTGTTGCGCAACGTGAACTTCAAGTGACGCAGAACAAAAAAGGGTTGGACCCCGAACCGAAGTTCAGGATCCAACCCTTTGAATAATTGTTCGGCGGCGTCCTACTCTCCCACAGGGTCCCCCCTGCAGTACCATCGGCGCTGTAAGGCTTAGCTTCCGGGTTCGGAATGTAACCGGGCGTTT